>NZ_JBSSLX010000032.1:0-42794 GCF_053890995.1 Micromonospora sp. I033
GTCCGGCCAGGGCAGGTCGAGCGGGGGGCGGGGCGGCGCGGGCGCCGGTCGGTCGACCTTCGGGAGGAATGCGGTCGGGTCCTCGCTCTGGTCGCGATGGCGCCGGTCCCGCTCCCGCGGGTCGTCCGGTGTCACCGGGGCACCTTCGCCGACTGCAGTGCGGTCGAGTCCTCGAATGCCGGCACGGTGACCGTGGAGACGGTCTCGGAGTAGCCGAGCTGGTAGTGGTCGACGGCTTCCCTGAACAACCGGACTCCCTCAGACGCGGCGAGTTCCCGCTGGAAGGCGGCGGGATCGCCGATTGCCACGATCTTGAAAGGAGGGGAGTACACCCGGCCGTGCAGCAGCAGGGTGTTTCCGACGCAGCGTACCGCGCTGGTGCTCAGGACGCGGACATTCATGATTGACATGGCCTCGGCGCCGCCCGCCCAGAGCGCGTTCACGACCGCCTGGACGTCACCCTGGTGGACGACCAGGTCGTCGTTGCTGGCCCCCTTGGGCAGGCTCTGGTCGGCACGCCGGGGCGCGTCGTTCAGCTCGATGGTGATGCCGCTGCCGGTGAGCGCGGTGAACCCGGCGGCCTGCCGGGTGGCGGCGGCCCGGTCCCGCTGCGCCTTGATCGGGCCGTCCGCGCCGGCCAGGGCGCCGGTCTGCTCCTCGACCTCGGCGCGCAGCCGGGCGGCCTTCGCCTCGCTGGCCGCGACCTGCTCGCGCCGGTCCTCGATCAACTGGGTGAGCTGGGGACGCCGGTCCTCGCGCAATGAGGTGCCGCCGGCGGTGGTCGCGGTCGTGGTGAACAGGAGCCCGGCCGCGGCGGCGATCAGGGGTACGCCGATCGACCAGCCCGGGCGGCGCTGGCGCGGCCGGCGGGGCAGCAGGCCGACCACGGCGCGCCGGAGGACCTTCTGCCAGGAGGCGGCGCCGGACGTGTACTCCACCGGGCGTTCCCTTTCCCGTCGTCTCGTTCCGGCCCGCGACGGCGCGGACCGGTCTGCTCGACCCGAAAAGTCCCGCCCTTTTCGGTCACTCCTCGCACCGGCCTGACCCCATTCGTGGCCTGGACGGTCCGTCGGGACTACGCTAGCTGTCGAACATTATTGGCCATGGACCGTCGCCCCCGCGCCCGGTTGTCAGGCCGGACGAGGTCGTACCCCCCTCTGGAGAGCGTCGTGCCCAAGTCTCAGGTCCGCAAGAAGAAGGTGTACACCCCGCCGACGGACGTGCGTCCGACGGCGACGGCGGCGACGCGCAAGCCTAGCCCGGTCTGGCTGCCGATCACCGCCGTCGCGCTGATCGCGGTGGGCATCGGCTGGCTGGTCGTCTACTACCTCTCCGAGCAGGCCTACCCGGTCGCGACGTGGGGCTACTGGAACCTCGCCGTGGGCTTCGGCGCGATGGTCTCCTCGCTGATCCTGCTCTCCCGCTGGCGCTGACCCCGGTCGTCCCTCGCTGACCGGTTCCGCCGCCCTCCGGCCATGGGCGTACGTCACGCCGGGACGCCCCTGACCGGCGCCCGGCGCGCGCTGCCCCTAAGGTGTCGGCAGGGCGGCGTGGCCGGTGCGAGAAGACTCACGTTACTGCTGGGTAACCTTGCGCGTAGGCTGCACTGACAAGCAGCAGACCGGGAGGCCAACTCGATGGGCAGCGTCCAGATCGTCACCACGATCCTCGCGGCCGCCATCACGGCGGTGGCGGTGTGGCTTGCGGTGCGCGCGGTCATGAAGATGACGGCCGTCATCCGGCTCGGCCAACCCGCCCCGGAGCGGTTCGGCGACAAGGGCGCCCGCACCAAGAAGATGCTGGTGGAGACCGCCGGCCACACCCGCATGCTCAAGTGGAGCGTGGTGGGCGCGGCGCACTGGTTCGTGATGGTCGGGTTCATCGTGCTGTCGCTGCTGGTGCTCGAGGCGTACTTCGAGGTGGTCACCCCCGGCGGCGGGCTGCCGATCATCGGGCACTGGACGGTCTTCGGGCTGGCCACCGAGTGGATCGGGATCCTGGGCCTGGCCGGCATCCTGGTGCTGATGGCGATCCGGCTGCGCAACCGGCCGACCCGGCCCGGCGGCCGCTCCCGGTTCACCGGCTCGACGATGTGGCAGGGCTACTTCGTCGAGTGGGTCGTGCTGCTGGTCCTGATCTTCGGCTTCGTGATCCGGGGCTTCAGGGTCGCCACCGATCACTTCGAGTACCCGGTCTGGGCCACCCCGCTCAGCCACGCGGTCGGCGCCGCGCTCCCGGCCTGGACGGCCGGCGTCAGCGTCGCGGCCCTCATCAAGATCGCCATCTCGATGACCTGGCTCATCGTGATCTCGCTGAACGTCACCATGGGCGTCGCCTGGCACCGGTTCCTGGCGTTCCCCAACATCTTCTTCAAGCGCGAGCCCGAGAAGGCGGCCGGCTCCGGCCTGGGCGCGCTGCGGCCGATGATGAGCGACGGCAAGCCGCTCGACTTCGAGGAGGCCGACCCGGAGAAGGACCAGTTCGGTGTCGCCCAGGTCGAGCAGTTCACCTGGAAGGGCCTGCTGGACTTCAGCACCTGCACCGAGTGCGGCCGCTGCCAGTCGCAGTGCCCGGCCTGGAACACCGGCAAGCCGCTGTCGCCGAAGCTGCTCGTGCTGAGCCTGCGCGACCACGCGTACGCCAAGGCGCCGTACCTGCTGGCCGGCGGCGGCAAGGACCTGACCGGCGAGGAGAAGGCGACCGCCGCCCAGCTCGCCCACGTCGACGTGCTCGCCCTCGCGGAGGCCGAGAAGCCGCTGGTCGGGACCGCCGAGGAGGGCGGTGTCATCGACCCGGACGTGCTGTGGTCCTGCACCACCTGCGGCGCCTGCGTCGAGCAGTGCCCGGTGGACATCGAGCACGTCGACCACATCGTCGACATGCGCCGCTACCAGGTGCTGATCGAGTCGAGCTTCCCGTCCGAGGCCGGCGTCATGCTCCGCAACCTGGAGAACAAGGGCAACCCGTGGGGCGCCCCGCAGAACACCCGCGAGGACTGGACCAAGGGCCTCGGCTTCGAGGTGCCGCGGGTCGGCGAGGTGGACGACTTCGAGTACCTGTTCTGGGTCGGCTGTGCCGGCGCGTTCGAGGACCGGGCCAAGAAGACCACCCGCGCGGTGGCCACGCTGCTCAACGAGGCCGGCGTCTCCTTCGCCATCCTCGGTGAGGGCGAGACCTGCTCCGGCGACCCGGCCCGCCGGATCGGCAACGAGTTCGTCTTCCAGATGCTCGCCCAGCAGAACGTCGAGACGCTGAACGAGGCGTTCGAGGGCCGGGAGAAGAGCAAGCGGAAGATCGTCGCCACCTGCCCGCACTGCTTCAACACCCTGGGCAACGAGTACGGCCAGCTCGGCGGCGAGTTCGAGGTGGTCCACCACACCCAGCTGCTGGCCCACCTGGTGGCCGCCGGCAAGCTCACCCCGGTGCAGCCGGTCGACGGTGGCGTGACCTACCACGACCCCTGCTACCTGGGCCGCCACAACCGCGTCTTCGCCGCCCCGCGCGAGGTGCTCGGCGACGCCATCCAGGGCGAGCTGACCGAGATGCCGCGCAACAGCGAGCGCTCCTTCTGCTGCGGCGCCGGCGGCGCCCGGATGTGGATGGAGGAGAAGATCGGCAAGCGGATCAACGTGGACCGGGTCGAGGAGGCCATGTCCACCGGGGCGAAGACCATCGCGGTGGGCTGCCCGTTCTGCTCGACGATGCTCAACGACGGGGTCAACGGCAAGGGCGCCGGCGAGCAGGTCGAGGTCGTCGACGTGGCCAGCGTGCTGCTCCGCTCGGTCAAGCCGGACGCCCCGGCGGGCGAGAAGGAGACCGAGGCGGTCGCCGGCTGAGGCGTACCCCGACGATGAGCTGAGACCAACGACGGCGGCGGCACCCACCCCGGGTGCCGCCGCCGTCGTCGGTCAGGAGACCGTGGTGGTGGCGATGGCGGCCGTGGCGGCGGTGGTGGCGACCAGCACCGCGGCCTGCGTCTCCTCGATGGCCTTCCTGGTGGCCGCGGAGGCCCAGTCGCCCGCGGCGATCTCGGCCAGCCGGGCCTTGACGCGGTCCCCGGGCAGCTCGCGGAAGAGCTTCCGGTCCAGGCCGACCGCCCGGGTGAGGGTCAGCAGCGCGGCCGTCCGGGCGTCCACCGGGCCGTCACCGGCCAGCGCGGCGACCATCCGCTCCCGGGCCGCCGTCTCCACCGCCGGCTCCGCGCCCGTTGGCGAGGGATAGCGGGTACGCGGGAACACCCACAGCACCCGGTCCGAGTCGCGACGCAGCAGCCCGGCACCGACCAGCCCGTCGAGCACCCGGTCCGGCAGGCCCTTGGCCAGCCTGCCGATCCAGTCCTTCGGCTTGCGGGGCCGGTCCCCGGCGACGGTGGCGAGCGCCTGATCCAGCAGCGGCACGCCGGTCGGGGCCGGGTCGGTCACCGCCAGCCGGCCCTCGATCACCTCGATCCGGCCGGCCAGGGCCAGCTCCAGCAGGACCGCCCCGGCGAGACCGTGGTCCAGGTGCGGCCGGCCGAGCCGGTTGACGCCGGCGTCGTCGTGGGCGAGCAGGACCAGTTCGTCGGTGAGCAGCAGGTCGGTCATGCGATCCACGCTACGTCCGGGTCGCCAGCGGGCCGGTCGCCGGTTCGTGCCGGCTGCCGGCCCGTGGAACAATCGCGCTCATCGACGGCCTGCTGGTTACCACGCTGTTGCCCCTGGTCGGCTTCGTGCTGCTGACCGCCGGCAACGCGTTCTTCGTCGCGGCCGAGTTCGCCCTGGTCACCGTCGACCGGGCGGAGATCGACCGGCGGGCCGGCGAGGGGGACGGCCGGTCCGCCACCGTACGCCGGGCGCTGCGCGAGCTCTCCTTCCAGCTCTCCGGCGCCCAGCTCGGCATCACCATCACCGCGCTGCTCACCGGCTACCTGGCCGAGCCGGCGCTGGCCCGGCTCTTCGCCCCGCTGCTGCGCCCGGTCGGCGGGGCCGAACGGTTCAGCGGGCTGCTCGCCCTGGCGCTGGCCACCCTGATCTCGATGCTCTTCGGCGAGCTGGTGCCGAAGAACCTCGCGCTGGCCCGGCCGATGCCCACCGCGCTCGGCACCGCCGGGCCGATGCGCACCTTCTCCCGCACCTTCGGCTGGCTCATCCGGCTGCTCAACGACTCGGCCAACCGGCTGGTCCGGCGGCTCGGCGTGGAGCCGCAGGAGGAGCTGGCCAGCGCGCGGTCCCCGGAGGAACTCGGACTGCTCGCGGCCATCTCGGCCCGGGCCGGGGCCCTGCCGCCGGACACCGCGATGCTGCTGCGCCGCACCATCCGCTTCGGTGACAAGCGGGCCGCCGAGGCGATGACGCCCCGGGTCGACGTGATCGCGCTGCGTGCCACCGCGACCGTCGCCGAGCTGCTGGACCTGTCCCGGCAGACCGGCCGGACCCGGTTCCCGGTCTACGAGGAGACGCTGGACCTGGTCACCGGCGTGGCCGGGGTGCCCGACGCGCTCGGCGTGCCGCTGGCCAGCCGGGCCGCCACCACGGTCGCGGCGGTGGCCCGCGAACCGGTGTACGTCCCGGAGAGCCTCGACCTCGACGGCGTGCTGGCCGCGCTCAAGGACGCCGGCGCCGACCTGGCCATCGTGGTCGACGAGTACGGCGGCACCGACGGCGTGGTGACCGTGGAGGACCTGGTCGAGGAACTGGTCGGGGAGATCGCCGACGAGTTCGACCCGGCCGCGGTCGACGATGCCGGGCCGGTCGAGCTGACCGTGCCGGGCGGCGAGCGCACCGTGCTGGTCGACGGCGTGCTCCGCGAGGACGAGCTGGTCGAGCAGACCGGCTTCCGGCTGCCCGAGGGGCCGTACGAGACCCTGGCCGGCTTCCTGATGGCCCGGCTCGGGCACATCCCGGTGCCCGGCGAGACGGTCGAGGAGGCCGGGTACGAGTTCACCGTGGTCGAGGTCGACCGGCACCGGATCGAGCAGGTCCGGGTGGTCCGTCCGGAGGAGCCCGACGACGGTGAGTGAACTGCTGATCGCCCTGGTGCTGCTGCTCGGCAACGCGTTCTTCGTGGGCAGCGAGTTCGCCCTGATCGCGTCGCGCCGGACGGTGCTGGAGCCGCTGGCGGCGACCTCGAAGCGGGCCCGGTGGGCGCTGTCCGCGATGAACCAGATCCCGTTGATGATCGCCGGGGCGCAGCTCGGCATCACGGTCTGCTCGCTGGGCCTCGGCGCGATCGCCGAGCCGGCGCTGGCCCACCTGCTGGAGGCGCCGTTCGAGGCGCTCGGCCTGCCCGCCTCGGCGGTGCACCCGGTGGCCTTCGTGATCGCCCTCGGTGTGGTGGTCTTCCTGCACACCGTCGTCGGCGAGATGGTGCCGAAGAACATCACCCTGGCCGGTCCGGAACCGTCCGCGCTCTGGCTCGGCCCGGCCATGCTCGCCTTCTGCCTGGGCACCAAGCCGCTGCTGCTGGCCATGAAGTGGTCGGCCCGGCAGGTGCTGCGGCTGTGGCGGGTCGAGGCGACCGACGCCGTGAAGACCGTGTTCACCGCGGAGGAGCTGGCCGGCCTGGTCTCGCAGGCGCGTACCGAGGGGCTGCTGGACGCCGAGGAGCACGCCCGGATCACCGGCGCCCTGGCCCTGCACAGCCGGACCGCGGCCGACGCCCTGCAATCCTGGTCGACGGTGACCACGGTGGCCGAGGACGTCTCACCGGCGTCGCTGGAGGTGCTGGCCACCCGCACCGGCCGGTCCCGCTTTCCGGTGGTGCAGCGGTCCACCCGCCGGGTGCTCGGCTTCGTCCACGTGAAGGACGTGCTCGGCTATGCGGGCGCCGCCCGCCGGGCGCCGGTGCCCGCCGAGGTCTACCGGCCGCTGGCCGTGGTGCCGCCCGACCGTACGCTGGCCGACCTGCTGCTCTCGATGCGTCGCGAGCGCCGGCACATGGTGCTGGTGAGCGACGGGCGTCGACCGCTCGGAGTGGTGACACTCGACGACGTATTGACGGCGATCGTCGGCAAGTGAGTGAATACCCTTGGTGTGCAAGCGGTTGCGCAGACGTGATTGAACCAAAGGTCGCCTTGATTCCACCCCGGTGCCTTCCCTAATGTGGGGCACCGACCGCTGTGGGTCGTCTGCCTCGACCTTCCCTCTCGCGAGGCGCCCGGCGGTCGGTTGCAAAGGAGTCCGTGCCGGTGGCAACCATGCCCCCTCATCGTCACGCCCCGAGCCAGCCGCCCGGCCGACCGGCCGGGCTCCACCGGGTGGTACGCCGTCTCCTCACCGTGGTCGCCGCCGTCGCGGTCGGCGCCGGACTGTTGACGGCCCCGGCGCACGCGGCCCCGTCGGTGGACGAGATCGACGCGCAGATCGACAAGCAGTGGGAGCAGTTGGAGCCCACCATCGAGCAGTACAACAAGGTGCGTGCCCAGCTCAAGGTCAACAAGAAGAAGTCGGCCGACCTCGAGAAGAAGATGGTGCCGCTCGAACTGGAGTCGGCGCTGGCCATGAACAAGGTCGGTGACATCGCGGCCCGCTACTACATCCAGGGCCCGTCGCAGGATCTCGGCGCGCTGCTGGTGAACACCAAGCCCGGCACGCTCGCCGAGCAGTTGGTCATCCTCGACCGGCTCGCCGACGACCAGCGCCGGCAGATCGCCGGCGTGCTCGCCGTGCGGGACAAGTACAACCGGCAGAAGCAGAAGCTGGACGCGCTGATCGCCACCGAGATCAAGCAGAGCAACGAGCTGGCGGCGAAGAAGAAGCAGATCGACTCCGAGATCAAGCGGCTGACGGCGATGCTGCCGGTGACCTCGATCCGTCCGGAGGGCTGCCCGGCCATCGACGGTGTGGTGAGCAGCGCGGCGCGGACCGCGATCAAGACGGCGTGCCTCCAGGTCGGTGACCCGTACGTCTGGGGCGCCACCGGCCCGAACTCGTTCGACTGCTCCGGCCTCACCCAGTACGCCTACAAGGCGGCGGGCATCTCGCTCACCCACTTCACCGGCGCGCAGTGGAACGAGGGCAGGAAGATCTCGTCCAGCGACGCCCGACCGGGCGACCTGGTCTTCTTCTACAGCGACCTGCACCATGTCGGGCTCTACCTGGGCAACGGGTTGATGGTGCACGCACCCCGCACCGGTAAACCGGTCCAGGTCAGCAAGGTCTCCTACATGCCGGTCGCCGGCTACCGCAGGCCCTACTGACCCTCCCTGAGCAGCACGAAGGCCCCCGGTCCACGCGGACCGGGGGCCTTCGTCGTCGGGACCGTCAGCTCGGCGAGCCGATCGCCGACGGCAGGATCAGCACGTCGTCGAGGTTCGCGTACATGATCCGGTGGCCGAACTGGATCTGCACGTACCGGGTCTCGCCGCGGACCACGGTCCGGTCGTCCGGGGCGGAGCCGTCGAAGGAGACCGCCCGGTAGTACTCGCTCGGCAGCACGCCGCCGAGCGCGTACCGCTGGCCGGCCGGGAAGGTGTACTGGAGCGGGGAGACGCCCTGGAAGGGGATGGTGGCCGGGTAGGCCTCCTTCTCCGGGTAGGCGCGGCCGTACACCGGGATGGTGGTCTTCCCGGGCTTGGGCGTCACCACGAAGCCCGCCGACCACTTGGCGGTGGGCGCCGAGGCCGGGTTGAGGAACCAGGCCTTCTGCCCGAGGTACCAGATCGCCGTCCAGTCACCCTGCACGTCGGCCAGGGCGTACGTCTGACCGGCCGAGGCGCGGGCGCCGTGGTCGGAGATGTACATGGTGTCCGGCGTGCCGTCCGGCCGCAGACCGCGGTCGTTGACCAGCGGGGCGGTCGTGCTCGGCGCGGTGTGCAGGACCACCGCGGACGAGCCGCGCAGCGGACAAGGGGCGGCCGGCGGCGGCGGAGTGGGGACGCCCGGCGGCTGCCGGTTGCAGCCGATGAAGGCCGGCTGGTTGGTGGCGAAGTCGGGGTCGATGGTGACCAGCCCGGTGTGCGCGGTCCCGGTGGACCGGAACGGCGCCTTCATCAGGTCGAAGTAGTGCGACCAGTCCCAGTACGGGCCCGGGTCCCAGTGCATCCCCGCCACGTTGCCGGCGACCGTGCCGGGGACGTTGTCGTGGCCGATGATGTGCTGCCGGTCCAGCGGGATCTGGAACTTCAGCGCCAGGTGCCGGACCAGCTTGGCGGAGGCCCGGTACATCGCCTCGGTGTACCAGGTGCCGTGCCCGGCGAAGCCCTCGTGCTCCAGGCCGATGGACTTGGCGTTGACGTACCAGTTGCCGGCGTGCCACCCGACGTCCTTGGCCTTGATGTGCTGGGCCACGTACCCGTCCACCGACCGCAGCGTGTAGTGCCAGCCCAGGTAGTCGGCCCGCTGCACCAGGTCGACGCTCGGGCGGAAGTAGCCCTCGGTGTCGTGGATGACGATGTACTCGATCTTCTGCTGGGCCGGCCGGTTGCCGATGTCGTGGTTGCCGTAGTCCCAGGTGCCCGTCTTGGGGATGTAGTACTCCGCGTACGGCGCGGGGATCCACTCGCAGGCGAGCCGCACCGGGCACTCCAGGCCGTCCGGCCGCTCGGCGCGGCGCAGCCCCAGCCTGTGCAGCCCGGACTGGTCCGGCGTCACCGCCGTGGCGGCGAGCGTCACCCGCTGGCCGTCGTCCGTGGTCCGGGCCGCGCCGAGGCCGAGCTGGTCGTAGACCTCGTCGGCGAACGCCGCCGCCGCGTCCTCGGTGTCCGCGCCGGAGTAGCGGGCCACCGCGCCGTACCAGGCCGCCGGGTCGGTGCCGGCGCCGACCGGCGCACCCAGCTCCTTCTGGTACGAGGCGAGCAGCGCCGCCCCGCCCCGGATGTTGGCGGCCGGGTCGGTCCGCAGCGTCTCCTCGCCGAGACCGGTGAGCGCCGCGGCGGCGTCGAGCGTCTGCAGGGACGCCTGCGGCAGCACGTCCTCGGCCGGTGCGGCCGCGATGGCCGGGTCGAGGGTGAGCGGGCGCGAGTCGTCGCCCCGCGGGTCCTCGTCCTCGTCGACGTGGCCGCTGGCCGGGGCCGAGAGGACGTGCTGGGCGTCGGTGAGGTGCATCGGGCCGTAGCCGCCGCTGGTGCTCGGCTGGCCCGGGTGGGTGTCCCAGCGCGACTCCAGGTACGAGACGCCGAGCAGGACGCTCTGCGGCACGCCGTACTCCGCCGCGGCGGCGGCGTACTGCTCCTGGCGGTCGGTGGCGGGTTGGGCGGTGAGCGGTTCGGCGGCCACCGGTCCGGTCGTCACCAGCGCGGTGGCGGCCGCGACGGCGGCTGCCAGCAGCATCCGTCTGCCCGACGGTGGGGGTGAGAGGTGCATCGAACCTCCAGACAGGGATGGGGGTCACTGCGTCCTCACCCTCACCCCACGCACCCCCCGGGTCAATACCTTTCCGATAGGTAATCTCACGTGAAAAAATCCTTCGGGTACGGAGTGTCACGGCGGCTCGGGTTGCGGATCGATAACGGGCGTCTCTACTCTGGTCAATCGTCGGCCGCCAGTTTCACCGTCCAACCCGGGTGGTGACGGTCCGACACCGCCGAGTCGCCTCCGGGCGAGCCGGGGACCCAGGTAACTGGGGTGAATCCGCAGCCACTGCGGTAGGGCGGCTCCCTTCCCGCCCGAACCCGTCAGCTAACCCGGTAGGCGGGCAGGAAGAAGGAGTACGGAAGCCCGGTGGCACACCATGCCCCGCGGCCACCGTCCGGCCGGTCGGTCGACCGGTCCACGGCTGCGCCGCGTTCCCGCTGGTCCCGCTGCACCACCGCCCTCGCCGCCCTGGTCGGCACCGCCGTCGTCCTGACCGGCGGCGCCACGGCGGCCCACGCCGAGCCGTCGGTCGCCGAGATCGAGCGCCAGATCGACCAGGACTGGAACAAGCTCGAACCGATCATCGAACAGGTCAACGCCACCCGCGAGCAGCTCGCCGCCAAGCGGAAGCAGGCCGCCGCGCTCGCCAAGCAGATCGCCCCGCTCGAGGCCCGGGTGGACGCCGCCCTCGGTCAGGTGGGTGGCCTCGCCGCCGACGCGTACAAGGGCGACAACAACCTCTCCACCGTCAACGCGCTGCTGGGCAGCCGGTCGCCGAGTGAACTGGTGGACGGCCTCGCTCTGCTCGACCGTTTCGCGAGCCGTCAGCAGAAGCAGGTGCAGGCGGTCGCCGAGCTGCGCGACGAACTGGCCGCCAAGAAGCAGCCACTCGACAAGATGATCACCGAGCTGGCCCGCACCGAGGCCCAGCTCGCGGCGAAGAAGAAGCAGATCGACGCCGAGATCGTCAAGCTCCAGAAGCTCCGGCTCAAGGTCTACGGCAACGGCGGCGGCGGTCCGCTGCGCCCCGCGCCCTGCCCCGCCGGCTACCCCGGTGGCCCGGCCGGCGTCGCGGTCAAGTTCGCCTGCGCCCAGATCGGCAAGATCTACGTCTGGGGCGCCGCCGGCCCGGACCACTACGACTGCTCGGGGCTCACCATGGCGGCCTGGGCCAAGGCCGGCGTCTCGCTGCCGCACAACGCCCGGCAGCAGCACGACGTGACCAGGCGGGTGAGCCGGAGCGAGCTGCGGGCCGGCGACCTCGTCTTCTACTACAGCGACCTGCACCACGTCGCCATGTACGTGGGCGACGGCTGGGTGGTGCACGCCTCCCAGTCCGGCAAGCCGATCACGATGAAACGCGTCGACGACGGCCAGATCAACAGCTACGGCCGCCCGGGCTGACCGGTCCGCAGGGGCTCCCGCGTCGCGGGGGCCCCTGCGCCGTTCGTGGCGTCCCTCAGCGGGTCGGCCAGGTGCGCCAGTTCTGCCACGACCGGCTCGGGGTCGGCCCCCGCTGCCCCTGGTAGCGCGACCCGTAGACCGCCGAGCCGTACGGATGCTCGGCCGGCGACGAGAGCCGGAAGATGCAGAGCTGGCCGATCTTCATGCCCGGCCAGAGCGTGATCGGCAGGTTCGCCACGTTGGACAGCTCCAGCGTGACGTGCCCCGAGAAGCCCGGGTCGATGAAGCCGGCCGTGGAGTGGGTGAGCAGGCCGAGTCGGCCCAGTGAGCTCTTGCCCTCCAGGCGCCCGGCGAGCTGGTCGCCCAGCGAGATGACCTCCAGCGTGGAGGCGAGCACGAACTCGCCCGGGTGCAGCACGAACGGCTGGCCCTCGGGCACCTCCACCATCGAGGTGAGGTCGTCCTGCTGCACGGCCGGGTCGATGTGCGTGTAGAGATGGTTGTTGAAGACCCGGAACAGCCGGTCCAGACGTACGTCGATGCTGGACGGTTGCACCAGCGTGGGCTCGAAGGGCTCCAGCGCGAGCGTGCCCGCCTTGATCTCGGAGACCAGGTCGCGGTCGGAGAGCAGCATCGGAACACCATAGCGACCGGTACGGGTGACCTGCGTGTCGGACTACATCTTCGTACATGTGTTCGATAGAATGTCCGCATGGCTTCCTGGTCCGAATTCGCCGCCGACGAGCCCCGACTCGCCGACGAGATCCGCCTCCTGTTGCAGCAGTACGGGCCGGGTTTCGGCTACCTCGCCACGGTCCGCGCCGACGGCGGCCCGCGGGTGCACCCGGTCTCCCCGGTCATCACCGACGACGGGCTCTGGTGCTTCGTCATCGACTCACCCAAGCGCCGCGACCTCGAACGCGACGGCCGCTACGCGCTGCACTCGTTCCCGCCCGAGGAGAGCGACGACGAGGCCTACGTGGCCGGCCGGGCCCGCCCGGTGACCGACCCGGCGACGGTGGCCCGGGTGGCCCGGATCGGCCGGGCCGCACCGCAGGGCGACTGGCGGCTGTTCGAGTTCACCGTCGACGTGGCGATGCTGACCCGGCGCGACCAGGTGGCCCGCCCCGGTGGCGGCCGGCCGGAGGTGCGGGTCTGGCTCGACCCGAGGGCGACCGCCCCGGCCCGGCGGGACCCGCTCGCCCCGGAGGGCCGGCGCGGCCGGCACGGCTTTGACACCCGCCGCCCGGCGGCCTGACCCCGAAAGGCCGGTGCCGGCCCCGTCCGAGGACGGGACCGGCACCGGCTCGTGGTGCGGGACGGTCAGGCCGCGCGGTAGGCGTTCCACGCGGTCAGCATGCGGCTCGCCTGACCAGCGGTGAACTGGTACATGCACGAGTCGTAGGTGTAGTCCATGAAGTTGGTGATCGGGTCCAGGCCGGCGGTGGTGCAGGTGTCCCGACCGGTCGGGCACTCGAAGGCCGGCGACGCCTCGGCCGGGGTGTCGGAGACGCTGTCGCCCGAGCCGGAGCACCCGCCCTGGAAGGTGTGGTAGAGGTTCAGCCAGTGGCCGATCTCGTGGGTGCCGGTGTCGCCCTGGTTGTAGTTGGTCGCGGTGCCACCCGGCAGCGACTCGCTCAGCACGACCACGCCGTCCATGCTGTTCAGCTTGCGCTGGGGGAAGGTGGCCCAGCCGAGCAGGTCGTCGCTCAGCTCGCCCAGGTACATGTTGAGGGTGTTCTTGCCGCCCTCGCGCAGCGAGGTCTTCATCGAGCGCTCGGCCGAGGAACCCTGGACGATCGGGTACCAGGCCGGGTTGGTCACCCGGTTGATCTTGGCGAGCTGGAAGCTGAAGGCGGTGGGGGCGCCGCCGGTGGCACCGCTGTAGGCCTGGTTGAGCACGCTGATCTGCGAGGTGATCAGGGAGTCCGGGATGTTGCCGCCGGCCCGGGTGCTGTCGCGCTGGATGACGTGGACGACGACGGGGATGGTCACCGTGGCCAGCGGGGTCGCCCCGGCGCCGGCGCGGAAGTTGGCCCGCTCACGCAGCGCCGCGGCCAGGTCGGCGTCACGCTCGCGGACCTGCTTGGCGGTCAGCTCGTTCGGGTCCAGCTTGGCGTGTCCACCCTTCTTCACGCGGGCATCCGAGTGGACGTCGGCCGGCTCGACGCAGGAGCCGGACGGGGCGGCCGAGAAGGCCGATGCTGCGGGGACGACGCCGACGGCGGCGGTGCTGAGCAGCAGCGCGAGGGTCGTCGATGCGACTCCGGCGGCACGCCGGGTCAGCAGGTTGGGACGGAGTCCCATGGGCCCACCTCTTTCGAACGGCGTGACAGGGGGTGTGTCACGCCGGGTCGGAAACGTGTGGGAGACGTTACATCCGATCGAAGGATTTGAGAACGGCCATATGTTGCCGTGGTGAAACTTCCTGCTGCTCGCCGCCGCTCCGCCCGTTACAAGATCGTTTCGGCCTGGTTGCGACGCGTGATCCGGCTCCCGGGGTACCTGGGTGCAGGGAGGTGGTGACCTCAGGTACAGTGGTGCCGCCTGCGGGTGTAGTTCAATGGCAGAACATCAGCTTCCCAAGCTGACAGTGCGGGTTCGATTCCCGTCACCCGCTCCACACGAAAGGCCCTGGCCAGGACGACAGTCCCAGCCAGGGCCTTCGATGTTGCTGCGGCCAACAGCGCCCGGCGGGCCATCCACGGGCCACTAGCCACGCTTTTTGCCCTTGCCCTTGCCCTTGGCGGAGGAGCCGGCCGCCGGCTTCTTGGCTTTCTTGCGCTCGGCCTTCACCGCGTCGCTCACCGCCTGGGCGATGGCCCGATCCGCCTGCGAGGTGGCGTGCTGGTAGATCATGGCCGCTTGCGCCGAGTCGTGACCCATCCGGGCCATCAGGTCGCGGGTGCTCGCACCGGTCCTGGCCGCGATCGTGTTACCCGTATGCCGCAGATCATGGAAGTGCAGACCCGGAACGCCGAGCTTGCCGACCGCGGTTGACCAGCCGATGACCTTGTTCAGGTTGCCGCGCCAGATCGGCCGGCCGGAAGGCGTCGTGAAGACCAGCGCTTCCGGGTTGTCGTCGACGAACGCCGCCAAGTGCTCACGCAGGGCCGGCAGGATGGCCGCCGGCACCGATACGGCACGCCGACCAGCACGTGACTTCGGCGGACCCAGAACCATCCCGACGCCGCGCACCTTTGTGAACGTCTGCCGG
The DNA here is from genome assembly GCF_053890995.1 of Micromonospora sp. I033. Lineage (NCBI taxonomy): Bacteria > Bacillati > Actinomycetota > Actinomycetes > Micromonosporales > Micromonosporaceae > Micromonospora > Micromonospora sp. I033. Next base: position 14,893 of record NZ_JBSSLX010000032.1, read on the forward strand.
ACGCGGATCACCCCGGCGTCGGCGTCAACGTCCTGCCGTTGCAACGCGGATACCTCGCCCCACCGCAGGCAGGCGAACGTGGTCACCAGGACCAGGGCGCGGTACTGCTCGTCCATCAGCTCTGCGAGCTTGAGCACCTGGGCGAGCGTGAGAACGGGTCGCTCGGCCGCCTTCTCCTGATCCGCGCCCGGAATCCGGCACGGGTTCTTGCGCAGCAGCTCGTCCTCGTTGACCGCCGTCATCAGCACGGCCCGCAGCAGCCGGTACGCCTTGGCGGCCATCGTCTCCGAGACGCCGTTGCCGAGCAGTCTCGCCCGCCCTGGCTAGGGCTCTACACCGCGAACTGCCGAATTAACCTCTTGAGGATCAAGGCGGTCCGCAAGCGGGCCGCGCCGGCCCGGCCCCGGCCTGCTGGCGACCTCCGGCCGGCATCGGCCGGGCCGGCCGGCCACACTGAGGGACCACAAGACCTTGAAGACCTCGGGGCTCCGCCCCGAACCCCGGCCCTCCTAAGAGATCAGCCGGGGCGGATCACCTCGCCGGGCACCACACGTGCTTCCAGGCTCCCCGGACGGGGCCAAGGTCGTACGTCCGGTAGGTCGCTCCACCTTGTCCCCGTCCGGGGAGGAAGGTCTACAACTGCCCGACGAGGAGATCAGTTTCCTGCCCTCAACGGTCTTGCCTGCACCAAGCGTCGCGTCAAGACTGAGTCACCTATCTCCTGCAGATGGAGCGGAGAGCGCATGTCGGGCGAGCGGATCCCCAAGGCGAGGAGACGGGCCTTTCTCGTAGTCGCAGTTGCTGTGGTCCTCCTGATCAGCGGCTACGCCGCGGTGAGCGCCATGCGTCGTGGGATGGAGTTTGAGGTGTCGGTAAACTCCTACAACCCAAGGAGTGACCGCAGGGTCATCGACGCGCGCGTCGAGATGCATCCCGACTTTGAGGTCGTGCGCACGTTCGCTGATTTCCAGAGTGATCGTGTGATCTTGCACGTAGTCGCACGGCAGCCGACATTGTGGTGGTCGGGTGGCGATTACGCGGACGTGCGATGGGTGCCTGTGAGGCTTGACAAGCCGCTCGGCGACCGGCAGGTGCTAGATGCTGTCAGCGGCAGCCCTGTGCCACGAATCTGATCCGTCGGCCGACAACAGCCCTGATCTTTGGAAGCAGCGCCTGCGAAGCTGCCGGAGCAGTGGCCCACGGAAGAGGAGCCGCCGGGCCATCCACGGGCCAGTAGCCATCGCGCCGAGCGGTCATAAGCGGGCACGAGGGGTAGGAGTGCCGGCCACCACGAGCCGGCCTTTCGGGCATCACGACCGGTTGAGCGCGCTCTTCCAAACTGAGGCTCGCAGGGAAGGGTGTGGGGGAGCGGTGCCTATCCTCTCTCGGCCATGGTCGCTATCAAGCCGTGGCATCTGTTCGTCCTCACGCTTTGCTGCCTCTTGCCGACCGCTGCGGCGACCGTCGGCGGGTTCTGGGCGCTCCGCCGATCCCGTAACCGTCGCTGAGCCTCAGCCGCAGCCGAATCTGCCGGGCCATCCACGGGCCACAAGCGGGTGCCACTGCGGGCCAAGTCAGGCCGTCCAGGACCGGACTCGCCAGCGGCTACCCAGCACGACGGCCCGATCTTGTCCAATTCCCAAGCTGACAGTGCGGGTTCGATTCCCGTCACCCGCTCCAGCGTGAGGCCCCAGCTCAGGACAGGTTTCCTGGCTGGGGCCTCGATCGTTGCTACCGCTTCTTGCGCTGGCCGTGCCCGCTACGTGCCCGATCGCTGCTCTGCTTGATCTGCGAGCTGAGCGCATCAGCGATGTGCTCGTCCCGCTCCCGAGCGGTGTGCTGGTAGATCATCGCCGCCCGGGTCGAGGCGTGGCCCATCCGGGCCATCAGGTCGGCCATCAGGTCGGCCAAGCTCGCCCCAGTGCGGGAAGGCCAGGGTGTTGCCGGTGTGCCGCATGTCGTGGAAGTGGAAGCCAGGCAGGCCGGCCGCAGGCACCGACTCGCGCCATTTACAGGCGGCCTGGTGTCGCGGCGGATCGCGTCGGGAATGGTGACGGTCCGGATGCCGGCATCGGTCTTGGGCGGTCCGAAGGTGAGTCGTCCAAGCCCAGCGCCCTACCTCGCTGCGCCCACCCTGCAAATGGTAGCCAGGGTTTCGGTGGTCTATAGGCGGGTAGGCCCTGGCGGCCTGCCGGCGAGATCAGGAGGAGCTCATGGCGATCGATACAACGCGCGATCTATTCATCTATGAGCTGGGGATACTAGGTGGGATGGAGACATCCGGGCTCCGCATGCTCGACTTCTTGGCTCACCGGGTCAACGACAACGATCTTAGGCAGATCGTGCGGACCGAGCAACAGGACTGCGTGCGGTGGGAACAAAGCATTAACGCCTGCGCGGAGGCGATCGGCACCTCGCTGGTCCCGACGCGGTCCGAGACCGTTGAGGGCATCTATGGAAGGTTTGAAGCCTTCGTGCGCACGAATCCTTCATCGGACATGGTCGATCAGTTTGCGATCGATACTCTGATTCAGTTCTCGTACCTCACCATCGCAGCGCACAAGACCCTTTTCGATTGGGCGGTTCTTATGGGTGAGGACCGGTGTGTGCAGTGTCTACATAACAATCTCGTCCAGAAGCAGGAAGATGTGGCCAAGCTTGAACGATACGGCCACGAATTGGGAGCACGACTCCTGGCGCCCGTCGCTCGGTCTGCGTGAGCCGATCAACTACAACGTCAGCCAAACCCATATCAACGATCCCTCACCGTCCGTGAACCTCACTCCCACGGCCGGCCGGATGCGGACCAGTTCCCGCTAGGTCGACGGGGACGGGGCCTCCGGTGGGCGACCGGCTGCCTTCCAGGCGTCGGCGAGGGCGACCCCGAGCAGTACGACGGCAACTGCGATGGCGGCGAGCAGTGGTGGGGCGAAGGACAGGGGCAGCGCCAGCAGGACCAGGGCGGCGATGCCGACGAGCCGGCGGATGGCCAGCCGATTGAAGACGACCTGTTCAAGCCGGATGCGGCCGATCAGGAAGAGCACCGGCCCGCCGAGGATGGCCACGAGCCAGACCGGCTGGGACCGTCCGTCAGGATGGGCCAACACGACTTCCGAGCCGGCTGCGGCAGCGGTGATGCCGAGCACCATGAGCACATGGGCCGCGCCAACCCTGCGGCCGGCGACCACCCGGTTCGACGACATCGTCACCGCGTCGGCCAACACCTGGCCAGCACGGTAGTAGTAGATCTTCCACATCAGCACGGACGACAGGAATGTGATCACCAGGGCCGTCGTTGCGGCGAGCGTGGCAGGGTGGTTGGCGTAGGTGAGACCAATTGACACCACCGTCTCGCCGAGCGCGATCAGCAACAGTTGCTCGTAGCGCTCGGGGAGATGTCTGTTGCTGGCCATTCCCCACCCGCTGACAGGTGGTCGGCGCATGCCGGGTATGGGCCAGTTCAGCCGCGCCACGACCAGATCCACCGTGATGGCGATCAACCACAGGACGCCCCGGGCGTTTCCGCGCATCACCGCGCCGGCGAGCCAGATTACTCCGGAGGCGCTGAACCAGATGGCCATGCGGGTGTAGAGCGCCTGTATCTCCTCGTGCTCTCGCAACAGCGGCCGGAGCAGCAAGGGGCGTCCGACGTGCAGCAACACGTACACGACGGCGAAGGCGGCCCCGCGTGCGTGGGACGCGCGCGGCAGGGATGTCGCCATGATTAGCAAGCCGAACGCGCTGACCAGGACCAGCAGCTGAATCCAGCGGTTGCGGCAGTCGAACCGGCTGGTGATGTAGGCGGTGGTCGTCCACACGAAAAGTAGCGGCAGGGCCAGAATGCTCGTGAACACTAGAGAGAGCGACCGCTGGTTCACATCGTCGGAGAGGAGCTCCGGCACCATCCGGCTGACGACCCCGATCAGAGCGAAAACCAGCACCAGGTCGAAGAACAACTCCAGGAAGTTGGCCTGCCGGGCGTCCTCCTCGCCGCGCAGAATGCCCCCGGCCTTCGCCGGCTCCGATGGCCGCCCCATCCGCCCATGGTCTCGTCCTGATTGCCCTGAGCGCGCCGATTTCGCCGGCTTGGTTGACTCGGCAGTGACGACGGTAGGCGCTCTTGCCGAGCCAGACACGGTGACACCTTGGTGTGCACTGAAGTCGCAGCGCGCGGCTTGACCTGGGTCGGTTCCGAATGTCAAACGACGACGGCAGGCACCTGCTGAACGACGCTAGCTGCCAGCATGCGGCAGTAGCCGACAGCTTGGGACCGCATCCCCCCGGCCGGGGTCGCCGTTGCTGCCGGGACCGGGGCGGCGGCGATGGACGTGAGATCGCCGGACACAAGTGACGCCGGCAAGCGCCGTCAATCGCTGTCAGGCAACGAGAAACTCCGCCCAGGTCAGGGCGTCGATCCGCCCGAGCTGAGATGATCCATGGACCGCCGGAGGAGTTCGGTTTTCAAGCCTCCCTGGGCTCCACCCGACGGGGAGCCATAGATGCGCTCGCGCGGCATCGAAGGGCGTTGACGGAGATCATCCTGCTGGCTAGGTTGATCGCGCCATGACGTATTGATAATGCGGGGGCTTGAATGTTTGTCGGATCAACCTCGGGTGCGCGCGCCCGTTCTACTCGCCGCAGGTTTGTTGGGATGGCCGCGTCCCTGCTTCTGCTCGCCGCCGGTTCGATGCTGGTGGCGTCGCCGGCGTCGGCGGCTGTCGGGCGGGCTGCCGGGGCGAAGGCGCCCGTTCAGCCGGCTATCGGCTTCCCGAACGGGGACAGCGTCTCCGCTGGTGGCCAGATTGCCATCCGGTTCGACACGAACGGTGACACCACGGTGACCGGGTTCCGGTACAGCGTCGACAACACCAATCTGAACAACGAGGTCCCGGCGGCGCAGGACGGGACGGCCACCGTGACGATCGACGCCGGCAACGTGAGCGGTGAGCATCCGGTGTACGCGGTGGCAGTCGACCGCCGAGGACGGCTCAGCCCTGTGTCGCAGGGAACCTTCACGGTGTCCGCGGTCTGGAACCTCAAGGGCCAAGCGATCGACGGGACCACCTGGTTGCCGGTGGAGGGGGCGACGATCCGGCTGGAGCCGGCCGGGATCGAGGTCGTCACGGGCCCCGATGGTGGCTTCCAATTCGCCGTCGACCCGGGCCTCTACACCCTTACCGGCACCTATGCTGGCCCGCCCAGCCTCTACGGAAGCCAGCAGTTGCAGCTTGACAGCCAGGAGACGTGGTTCGACCTGTATCTGTTCCCCTGATCCGGGAGCTAACGACCAACATCCGCCACTATGAAACCGGCTCGATGGCCCCGGCGCTGAGCGCCGGGGCCATTGTCGCGCCGTCTGCTCCAGTGCCGCTCGGTGGTCCAGTTCCGCTTCCGCCCGCTGCCTTGCCCACTCGCGACTCAGGGGTTCACGTGTCGGCCTCATCAAGCACGTGCCCGATCCGTGCCCCGATGCATCGGTCAACATCGGCCAGTAGAAGGCCCCGTCGTGGAGGGTTGCCGCGTCCAGGCGCCCGTTAACAGCTGGCACAACACCCGCGGCCGTGACTCAATGCGATTCCCAAGCGGACAGTGCGGGTTCGACACGCTTCTTGCCGGCCTTCTTGCCCTTGGCCATGTCCGGGGAGGCGTCCGCCGGCTTCTTGGCCTTCTTGCGCTCTGCCCTCACGGTCGATCTACGGCTGCCCGACGAGGAGATCCGCTACAGATTCGATGGCCAACATTCCAGTAGTGTCCGCCTGTGGCCAGCGAGAAGTGGCGAGCCGTGAGCCGACACAAATGGGTCTGGATCGCCATTGCATGCGCTTCGACCGGCTCCTTGATGGTAGGGCTGCTCGGCTGCATCGGGGGGCTGGCACTACTGCTACTACCGGACGGTCCAGAGCACGCCCGCGAGTATCTGAGCCAGGTGCAGGTGGACCCCGGGTTCCGCCGAGTGGGTGAGGGCGGCCAGGGGAACTGCAACTGCAACCTGCAGTACTTCTATATCGGCCCAGGTCACGCGGATCCGGCCCAGGTCTTCTCAGGCCCCGCACTCACCCTTCGGCCCTCCGACGGGTCCTATTCACCGCCCTGGAATGAGCTGTTGGAGGGCGAGGGAGCCAGCGAGGCGAGCGGTAGCTGCCGCGTAGTGGTGTACAGCTACCAGCGCGACCGTGAACCGTTTGACCTTTGGAAGCTGTCCCCCGACGAGCAGGCTCTTGTGGCGTCTGGTCGACTGGCGGTCCTTTCCCTCTACGCGTCCTGCGAGCGCGACTACGGCTGACAGGCCGATCTGGGAAGGAACCGCCCGGCCATCCACGGGTCACCGAGTGGTGTCAGCGGGGGCCAGACCAGGCCACGTGAGAGCGCGTCGAGTAGGCGTGGCGGCCCGTTCCAAGACGATCTTGTGCGATTCCCAAGCTGACAGTGCGGGTTCGATTCCCGTCACCCGCTCCACGCGAAGGGCCCTGGCCAGGACGACGCTCCCAGCCGGGCCTTCGACGTTGCTGCCCGACAACGCGCCGGCGACACTGCGGGATCGGGACGATGAGCGGACGGGCAGCAGAGTTGCCTACCCTGGCACCTGTCAGGAGAAGCGGCCGACCGGTGGTCAGCCCGCGGCTAGACTCTCGCGGTGCTCGATGTCCTGAGGCTGGAGCCGCTGCTGTTTCCCGCCGAGTTCACGTCGCACCGCATGCGGATCCTCGTCAACGGCCTTGACGTCGTGGCGGCGGCGTATCCGCCCGAGGGCTTTTATGGAAAGCCGGTAGCGGGATTCGGGCCCTCGTGGTTGCTGGGGCCGGATGGGCTGGCTGTCTCACCCGAAGCCCGAGAGATCGCGGTGGGTGGATCCGACACGACCGAGGACGAACTTTCGGTCCGCGTTCATCAGGCCGGTTCCGAGGTGGTCTGGGACTGCTGGCGCCTGACCGTCATCGGTCGGGTGCTCAAGGAAGGGCCGGAGATCGGGCTGGGAACCTCCCGGTTCGATACGCAGGCATTCGTGTCTGAGCTGGCCCGAGCGACGGCGCGGGCGAGCCGGGTGTGGCCGGCGCGGTCGGTTGCGGAGAACCTCCAGGCCCTGTTGTGGCGTGAGGGGTATGGACAGGACGGCGGAGCCTGGATACGCAGCTACGTGGCGGTCCGCGCGCCGGAGGACCGCGCGGACGTCATCGAGATCAGCTACCACGCCCGCGACGTGAGCGGCGGGGGGTATGCGTTGCCAGGCAGATATGTGGTGACCCTCCCGGTCGACGGTACTGATCCGGCCGTTCAGGCCCGGGCCATCGCGCACCGACTCGGCCACGAGGACCTGAAACCGTTGTCGGTCCACCAGCCTCATCCCCGACGCCGCTGACCAGGCTCCGCGGGGGCTCTCAGGACTGGGTCAAGCGCCTGGTGGGACACCCGGCGAGGTGGTCGGCCGGCCATAATGCGGCACCATGGAAAGCCCGCTGGTCATCCGCGTCCCACCCGCAGAGAGCGCCTGGATCCTTCATCCGCCGGCCGATCCGTGGGGTGACGGGTACGTCGCGGTGATGCAGGTGGAGCTGCATGACGACGGCCTCAGCGCTCGTCGCGAGGTCAGGCTGTCGTGGCCGACCCAGGCAGAGGAACCGGACCTCGTCGCCTTCTTCGCGGGCCTGGCCGGTGACTGGCGCGGCTGGGACGGCGAGCGCAGCTGGCGATCACTGGACGCGAGTATGTGGATCACCGCGCGGCACGACGGCAAGGGGCAGGTCAGTCTGGGCGCGACGCTCCAACAGCGCTCCCACTCGCCCGATGCCTGGCTCGCCCGAGTCGTCATCACCGTCGAAGCCGGGGAACAGATGAGTTCCCTCGTCGCCGATCTCCGATCCCACCTCCGGACCCTGCCGAGGTGACGCTGCTGCCATGTTGACGATCAGCATGAACGAGGCGGCTGCGGTCGCGCTTCAACCGCTGAGCCGACTGCCGCCCTCTCGGCGGGAGATCTGCACGATGAGCTGCGCGACAAGCTCTCGCGAGGCGTGGTGGAGTCCGAGGGAGCGTTGATCCTTGCCGCGCGTCACACGTCCGGCTCGCTAGCTGCGGCAGTTGCCCGCATGGGTTGGCCGGATCTGACCCACTACGAATGCCAGGTCAACAGTTTCCATCTGGAGGACTACGCGCCGGTCGAGGTGGCCTTGCTCGAAGATGGTCAGCCGCAGATCGGACACCCGGTTCCATCGAATTCGAAGCGGCGAGCGGTGGGGCGGCCACGACCTGGACCGGTACCGGTCGGAAATGGCCGTGATTGTTGACGATCAGCCCTGACTACGGCTTCCCGGGCAGCCCGCCGAGAGGCGACCAGTCCGGGAAGGCGACTGCTCAACGCCGCCCTGATCCAGGGGTGCACGCCGGTGCCTTCCGTGAGCGGTGTCCTGATGAGATTCGCCGCCGCCCGTCATGCCGATGCGCGTGTGCGGGGTCCGGCCTGTCGAGCAGCGACGGCGCGTTCGTAGGCCAAGGTCAACTCGGCGAGGACGCCGTCGGCGGGTTGCGGGCGCCCGTCGAGGTGCGTGGCGCGGAGTTCGACCATGAACCTCTCCCACATCTCAGGGCCGCCGTCGGCGAGAAGCCGGGCGCGGATCGACAGCTCGGGTGATGTGGGAAGCCACCTGCTGCCCCAGGCGCCGAGCTGTGCCATGAGCGGAACGAGTTCGATCGCCGCCTCGGTGAGGCGGTAGTCGATCTTCTGTCGGTGGCTCGGGTCGTCGTGCCGACTGAGCAGGCCCGCGTCCACGAGCTTCGACAGGCGGTTGGCGAGGATGTTCGACGCGATGCCTTCGACGGAGTTCGTGAGCAGTTCGCGAAAGTGCCGGTGACCGCCGAACATGACGTCCCGCAGCACGACCAGGCTCCATCGGTCGCCCAGCAGTTCGACGGTCAGATTGATCGGGCACCCCGATTTTCCCTCGGGCACGGGCAGGCGGCCGGCCACCACTGGTTGCGGCATGCCATCAGTGTAGTACCGTGCAACCGGTTGCAACTTGCCACTGGCTATCGCTCACCGGGTGCCTGAGGAGGAGACATGCCGCAACTGTTGCGGGTGCAGTGCTTCAACGTGTCGCGTGACGGGTTCGGCACCGGTGAGGGGCAGAGCTTGGAGCGGCCCTTCGGCCACGCCGACCCCACGCCGCTGTTCTCCTGGCGCGCCGCTACCGCCAGCTTCGTGTACCGCACCGAACCCGGCGGTACCCGCGGCCTGGACGACTACCTCACCCGCGACTACGACCACAACATCGGCGCGGAGATCATGGGTCGCAACAAGTTCGGCCCCCAGCGCGGCCCGTGGGAGAACCACGAGTGGCAGGGATGGTGGGGGGACAACCCGCCGTTCCACACGCCGGTCTTCGTGCTCACCCACTACGAACGCCCGTCGTTCACCCTGGCCGACACCACATTCCACTTCATCGACGCGAGCCCGGCCGAGGCGCTGGCGCGCGCCAAGGAGGCCGCCGCCGGCCGGGACGTGCGCCTCGGTGGTGGAGTGGCCACCATCCGCGAGTTCATCGAGGCCGACCTGGTCGACACGATGCACATCGCCGTCGCGCCCGTCGATCTCGGTCGAGGTGAGCGGCTGTGGGACAGCCACACCGATCTTCTCGACCGCTTCCACCTCGAGTCGGTACCAAGTCCCAGCGGAGTCACCCACCTGCTGTTCTGGAGGCGATGACCACCGCCCGCGCCGTCGCACGCCCATGCGGCGGGCGTCGGGACGGCATCGCGGCTCGTCGGGTCATTCGCCCAGCGGAGCGGCGTGCCAGCGCCATTCCTTCAGTTGCGGTCGTCCCGGCAGATCGATCCGGCCGGTGCACCACCGCAGGGCCGCCCACGGGTCCACTCCGGCCAGTTCCTGCGCCGCTTCGGGAAACAGCCGATCGAGCACCCGACCGCACACATCCCGTGGCGGGTCGATGGCGAGACCGAGACCCTGCGCGATGTCGTCGCCGTGCAGCAACGTCTCCACGCACCCCATGGCGGCGAAGCCCTCCGGATCGGCGTGACCCATGGGGTGGTAGGCCCGGACGTCCGGTCGGGCCGCGCGGACCGTGGCGGCCAGGATGCGGCCGCCCGCCTCGGCGAACTCCAGCACCTCTTCCGGGGAGGCGTCCTTGTCGGCACTTGCCATGAAGCGTGCGAACCGCTTCTCCGGCCGCGCTACCAGCTGACCGGCGAACGAGATCAGGCAGTCACCGATGTGCTCGGCGGTGTGCCAGCAGTCCCACTCCAGGCTGCCCGCGCGCACGGACCAATCCAGGCCGGTCGCCGGTCGTAGGGTGGCGACGACGCTGGACAACGCCGTGTCGAGATCATCGGCGGTGACCGCCACGGTTCCCTCCAGGTTTGCGAGGCCGATCTGCACCGGCGTTGGCAGCGAGGTTGCCTGATGGCTGTGACAAATCGAGTGGCGCCGAATGTGGAGCGGCCCTAGTCGCCGAAGCGGCGCCAGGCGTCGTCGGCGACCGCGTTGACGCTGTGGCCCGCGGCGACCAGGTCGGCGGCGGTGAACGGCCCCGCCTCGCCCGCGCGCCAGCCGGCGGCCCGGCGCGCGAGCGGGGCGTACTCGGGAAACAGGGCCGCGAGATGGTCGCCCGCCGCGGCCTTCGAGATGACGTCGGCGTGCGCCAGCGTGTGGTGCAGCCGCGCGGGTCCCAGCACGAACCAGCTCACGATCCCGCCGTCCACGGCGGTGGCCGGGGCCACGTCGGCGAGTTCCGCCAGGATCCTCGCCGCCGCCGGCTGCCAGTACGCGCGCAGGTTGTCGAGGTTGTATCGGCGGAGCTGCTCCGGGTCGACCCGTACGGCCAGCTCGGCGACGGCCGGGCCGCGCACCGGGATGCCGTAGCGCCGCAGGGTCAGCCAGAGGACCGGGGTCAGCTCGCCGCACGGCTCGTCGGTTCGCAACTCGCCCTCGACCACGAACGGGACCGGTCTGCGGTCCGCCGGCCAGGACCGGGCCAGCGCGGGTTCGAGGTAGACCCCGTCGAGGTGGGGTGACCGAGGCAGCCCGGCGTGGATCCTCGCGAGCTGGGCCAGGTCGTCGCGGGCCGGCGGGCGCGACGTCAGGATCACCGTGTCGACGTCGCTGGCGCCGGGCTGCCAGGCGCCGAGCGCGGCGGACCCGACGACGTAGAGGCCCCGCACGTAGCCGGGCAGGGCCTCGTCGACCGCGTGCAGGTATCGCCGGGTCAGCTCCTCGATCACCCCGGTGACGGTAGCGCGGAAGCCGCCGATCACTTCCCGCAGCAGGACTCGCCGGTCGCCGCCGTGACACCCGGGCGGCTCCACTGCGCGATCGGGCGGCCGTCGAGACGCCACTGGTGCCCGCTGACCTTCGGCCACCCCTCCGGTGAGTCCTCCCATTGCTCCTGCCGGCCGTAGATCGTGAGGTCGAGGGCGTGGTAGCTGGTCGTCAACGCCTCGACGCCGCGTCCGGTGGTCCAGTAGGTCTCGTAGATCCGGTCGTCGTCGTCGCGCAGGTAGCAGGCGATGAGCCCGAAGCCACGGCCGTCCACCAGCGCCGGGTCGGAGTCCCGCGCCGAGTACCAGGGGAACGGGTAGCCCATGAACTCCGCGAACGGGGCGCTCTCGGCGTAGGAGCCCTGGCAGAACACGGCGTAGGTGACGTCCCGGGCGTGCAGGTAGTCGAGCATCTCCATGTGGCAGGTCGAGAAGGTGCAGCCCTCGCACTGGTCCTCGAACGGCTTGCCGTCGTGCCACATGTGGAAGTAGGCCAGCAGCATCCGGCGGCCCTCGAAGACGTCCAGCAGCGGCGTCTCCCCGCCGGGGCCCTGCACGGTGACGGACGGCACCGGGGTCATCGGCAACCGGCGGCGCGCCGCCGCGATCGCGTCGCCCTCGCGGGTGTGCGCCTTCTCCCGGGCCAGCAGCTGGTCACGCTCGCGCAGCCAGGTCTCCCGGTCGACGATCGGCGGCAGGGCGGTGCGGTAGGTGGAAGTTGCCATCGGGCGGTCTCCTTCGGGCGTCCGAGTCGGTCACCGGTATGGACCTGCCCCGCCGCCGATTCTCATCGGTCGACCTGGGATCAGAGATCGAGGACGTGCCGCAGGCACGGCTGGCCGCCGAGCAGCACCTCCTCGACCGGCACGAACCCGGTCCGGCGGAGCACCGCCAGGGAGGCCGGGTTCGCCAGCGCGGCCGAGGCGACCAGCCGGCGCAGCCCGTACTCCTCGCGAGCCAGCGCGCAGACCCGGCGGACGCCCTCCCGGGCCAGGCCGCGCCCGGTGGCGCGCTCGGCCACCCGGTAGCCCAGCTCGGCGCTGTTGTCGGCCACGTCGACCAGGTTGAACCGCCCCAGCACCGTGCCGTCCTCGTCGACCAGGACGTGGAAGTGGCACTGACCGGCGTCCTGCTCCTTCAGCAGGCCCGCCAGCCGGTCGTCGAACTCGTCGAAGTAGGCGTCGCCCCGGTCCGGCACGAACCGGGCGAAGTACGCCCGGTTCGCCCGCTCGAACCGGAGCAACGCCGCAGCATGCTGGACGGCGAGCCGTTCGAGTTCAGGCATCAGGCGACGCTAGCAGCCCGGAGATCCGCCAGCAGGTCCTCCACGGCGGCGAACTCGTCGGGCCGCAGCGGGCCGTGGGCGAGCGCGGCGGCGTTCTGCTCGACCTGGGCGACGGTACGGAACCCCGGGATCGGGACGGTGGCCGCGCTGCGTGCCCACAGCCAGGCCAGCGCGCCCTGGGTGGGCGTACGGCCGCCGGTGGCGAACACCTCCCGCAGGGCCTCCACCCGGGCCAGCCACTCGGGCGCACCGGCGCCGTCCCGGAAGTAGGTCATCCAGTCGTAGCTCTGCGAGCGCACGTCGTCCCGGGGGACCGTGCGGCCGTCGGCGTACTTGCCGCTGAGCAGGCCCATGGCCAGCGGCCCCCGGTTGATGCTGGCCAGCCCGGCCCGCTCGCACAGCTCGATCATCGCCGGACGGTCGGCCAGCACCGACATGTCGTGCTGCACCGCCGTGCAGTGCGGGCCCGCCGCGGCGAAGGCCGCCGCGCGTTCCGGGTCGTCGGTGCTCCAGCCGTACGCCCGGATCTTGCCGGCGGCGACCAGGTCCTCGAGCGGCGCGACGAGGTCCAGGGCCTCCGCGACCGGCAGGTCACCGAGGTGGAGCTGGTAGAGGTCGACGTGGTCGGTCCCCAGCCGCCGCAGCGAGCCGTCCAGGCAACTGCGCAGGTACGCGACGCTGCTGTCCGTGCCGAGCGCCTCCCGGGTCCGCTCGTCGAAGGTGAACCCCCACTTCGTGGCGATCACCACCCGGTCCCGGTCGGCGCCGAGCGCCCGGCCGAGCACCACCTCGCTGTGCCCGGCGCCGTAGCTGCTGGCCGTGTCGAAGAACGTGACGCCGAGTTCGAGGGCCCGGCGGACGGCCCGGGTCGACTCGGCGTCGTCGACCCGGCCCCACCCGTACTGGTTGGCGCCACCGGCGTACGGGCCGCCGATGGCCCAGCAGCCCATGCCCAGCGCGCTGACCTCGATCCCGCTCCGTCCCAACGTGCGCTTCATGATCCGCTCCCCGTTCCACGACGTGGTTCTGCCGGGTGACACTCTCCGGCTTCGAGCGGACTCGAAGTCAAGACCCCGGGTACCAGCGCAGCTCGACGGTGTTGCCGTCCGGGTCGCGGACGTAGATCGAGGTGGCCGTGCCGCGCGCCCCGAAGCGCGGCACCGGCCCGGTCAGCACGGTGAACACCCCCGACTCCACCACCTCCGCCCAGTCGAGCGGCTCGACCACGAGGCAGAAGTGGTCCACGTTCGACCCGTCCGGCTCGCCGCGGACCAGGTCGATGATGGTGTCGGCGTTGACGCGTACGGAGGGGAAGGGCACCTCGCCGGCGCGCCAGCGGTCGACGCGTACCGGCGCCAGGCCGAGGGTGCCGCAGTAGAACTCGAGGGACCGTTCGACGTCGGTGACGGCGAGGACCAGGTGGTCGAAGCCGGTCACCCGCACGGCGCTCACCGGATCTCCAGCGCGTACGCCGCGCGCAGCCAGCCGGTGAACAGCTCCGGGTCGATCTCGTCGACCGTGCGCAGCTTGACCGAGGACATCCGGCGCGCGCCGGGGACGAGCCGCCCGGAGCCGTCCGCCACGTCCTGCCCCCGCCACAGCCCGAAGGTGACGTGGGCCGGGTAGGCCTTGACCAGGCAGACCGGGGCCTTGCCCGGCCGGTCGCCGAGCCCCCAGACCGGGTGGCCGTGCCACATCGCGCCGGTGGCCTCCGGCAGCGCGGCCTCGATGACCGAGCGCAGATTCTCGCCGGTCTCGCGCAGCAGCGCGTCGAGGCCGGTCAGATAGGTGGTGACGGGATCCATGAGGTCCTCCTGAGTGCGGTGGGAACACCTCAACCCTCGTCCGCGGCGCCGTCCGGACCAAGACGCGATCGGGCTACGATCGTTGACCAGGATTCAACGATGGGGGCCGGCGGGTGCTCGAACGGTACGAGGTCGAGACGTTCCTGACCCTCGCCGAGGAGCTGCACTTCGGGCGGACAGCCGAGCGGCTGCGGGTGACCACCGGGCGGATCAGCCACGTGGTGCGGAAGCTGGAGCGCCGGATCGGCGCGCCGCTCTTCGAGCGGACCAGCCGGATGGTCCGGCTCACCCCGATCGGCGCCCGGCTGGCCGACGAGCTGCGTCCGCTGGTGGCCGGCATGGAGGACGCCGTCCGGCGTGCCGTCGAGGCCGGGCGTGGGCTCATTGGCGAGCTGCGGGTGGCGTACGTGGGGGAGTCGACCGCGCCCGTGCTGCTCCGGGCGGTCGCCCTGTTCACCGAACGCCACCCGGACTGCGTGGTGCACGTCCACGAGGCCCCGCTCGCCACCACCCGGTCGAGCCTGCGCGACGGCTCGATCGACGTGCTGATCGCCGCGTACCCCTTCGACGGCATGGCGAACGGCCCGGCGCTGCTGCACGAGCGCCGGGTGCTCGCGGTGGCCGCGGACCATCCGCTGGCGGGCGCGGAGTCGGTGTCGCTGGAGGTGCTGGCCGACCATCCGGTGGTCCAGTACCCGGCGGTCACCTCGGCCGCGTTCAAGCGGGACCGCACCCCGGACCGGACGCCGTCGGGCCGGCCGGTGCCGCGGGGCCCGGCCGGCAACTCGTTCTCCGAGATGCTGGCCCTGGTCGCGATGGGGCGTGGGGTGCTGCCGGTGGGCGAGCAGACCCGGCACTACCACGCCCGTCCCGACCTGGCCTACGTGCCGATCCGCGACGCGCCGCCGATCCGGCGCGGTCCGGTGTGGCTGGCCAGCAACACCACCAACCGGGTACGCGAGTTCGTCCGCGCCGCGGTCGACGCCAACCCCGCCCCGGCGGCCTGAGGCTGTCGGACCCGGCTGGCAGCATGTCGGCGTGCGGGACGAGATCCGGGCGTTGGTCGAGGCGCTCACGCCGGGCGACGAGCAGGAGGCGCGGCACCGCGCGACGGCGCTGGCCTGGCTGGCCGGGACGGCGGACCTCTTCCGCCGGGTGAAGCCGCGCACGCCCTCGCCGCACCTGGTGGCCTACTTCCTGCTCCGCGACGAGACCGACGGCGCGGTGCTGCTGGTCGACCACCGCAAGGCCGGGATGTGGCTGCCCAGCGGCGGTCACGTCGAGCCGGGCGAGCACCCCGCGCAGACCGTACGCCGGGAGATGGTGGAGGAGTTGGGCGTGCCGGCCGTCTTCGCGCCGGCGCTCGGCGAGCGCCCGGCCTTCCTCACGGTGACGGAGACGGTCGGCCCGCCCGAGGAGCGGCACACCGACGTCAGCCTCTGGTTCGTGCTGGCCGGCAGCCGCGACCAGAAGTTGATCCCCGACCCGGCGGAGTTCCGGGCCGTCCGGTGGTGGACCCCGCGGGAGGTGGCCGGGGCCGCGCCGGGCACGGTCGAGCCGCACCTCGGCCGAATGTTGGCGAAGCTCGGCCGAGGCTGAAATCCCAACGCCTTGACCCTGCCCCTGCGGCAAGGCCCAGCGTGGTCCGTGCCGGTCGCCGCGACCGGCACGAGGAACGCGACCGGCGCGAGGAGGATGGGCCCGTGGAGCTGCTGACCATCGGGGCGTTCGCCCGCGCGGCGCGCCTGACGCCCAAGGCGCTGCGGCTCTACGACGAGCTGGGGCTGCTGCCGCCCGCCGCCGTCGACCCGCACTCCGGCTACCGGTACTACGCGCCGGCCCAGCTCGACCGCGCCCGGCTGATCGCCGCGCTGCGCCGGGCCGGCATGCCGCTGGCCGAGATCCAGGCCGTCTGCGGCCTGCCGCCGGACGCCGCCGCCACGGCGGTGGACGCCTGGTGGCGGCGGGTCAGCGCCGACACGGCGGCCCGCGGACGCGCCGTCGCGCTCCTCGTCGACCAGCTCACCGAGAGGGGCACCACCATGTCCGACACCACCTTCCGGTACGCCGTCCGCTGCGAGACCGGCACGGTCCGGGAATCCAACGAGGACACCGCGTACGCCAGCGGGACGCTGCTCGCCGTGGCGGACGGGATGCGCGGTCCGGGCGGGGCCGCCGCCAGCACCGCCGCCGTGGACGCGTTGCGGCCGCTGGAGCCGGCCGACGCGCCGGCCACCGAACTGCTCGCCGCGCTGGCCGACGCGGTGGGCGCGGCCGACCGGGCGGTACGTGCGCACGCCACCGCCGCCCACCAGCCGGTCACCACGCTCACCGCCATCCTCCGGCGCGGCACCCGGCTGGCCCTGGTGCACGTGGGGGACACCCGGGCGTACCTGCTGCGCGGCGGCGAGCTGTCCCGGCTCACCCAGGACCACACCTACGTCCAGTCGCTGGTCGACCAGGGGAGGCTCAGCCCGGCCGAGGCGTCGGCGCACCCGCAGCGGGCCCTGCTGGCCCGGGCGCTCGGTGTCGGCGAGGTCGAGGCGGACCTGGCGCTGCGGACCGCCCTGGCCGGCGACCGCTACCTGCTCTGCTCCGACGGGCTCGCCGCGGTGGTCGACCCGGAGGCGCTGCACGCCACGCTCGCCGGGGCCGAGGACCCGGAGACCGCCGTCGGGCGCCTGGTCGACCTCGCGTACGCCGCCGGCGCGCCCGACAACATCGCCTGCGTGGTCGCCGACCTGGTGGCGGCGTAGTCCCCCCGACCCGGGTCGGCATGTCCGACCCGGGTCGTACCCTGGCGATCATGCGCATTGGCATCGTGATCCTGCCCGACCAGCGCTGGTCGGAGTCCCGGCGGCGCTGGCAGCAGGCGGAGGAGTGGGGCTTCGACCACGCCTGGACCTACGACCATCTCGGGTGGCGCGACCTGGTCGACGGCCCGTGGTTCGACTCCATGACGACGCTCACCGCCGCCGCGACGGTGACCTCCCGGATCCGCCTGGGCACGCTGGTCGCCTCGCCGAACTTCCGCCACCCGGCGGCGTTCGCCCGGCAGGTGACCGCGCTGGACGACGTCTCCGCGGGCCGGGTGCTGCTCGGTCTCGGGGCGGGGGGCATCGGCTTCGACTCGGCGGTGCTCGGCGGGGAGACCCTGCCCCCGCGGCAGCGGGTCGACCGGTTCGCCGAGTTCACCGAGCTGCTCGACCTGATCCTGCGGGAGGACGGCACGACCTGGCGCGGCGAGTGGTTCGCCGCGGTCGACGCGCGGAACAACCCCGGCTGCGTCCAGCAGCCCCGGGTGCCGTTCGTGCTCGCCGCGAACGGGCCCCGCTCGATGCGGCTGGTCGCCCGCTTCGGCCAGGGCTGGGTGACCACCGGGCTGGGCGGCGACGACCTGGAGAGCTGGTGGTCGAGCGTGGCGGACCTGTCCGCCCGGCTGGACCGGACGCTGGCGGAGGCCGGCCGCGACCCGGCCACCCTGGACCGCTACCTGTCGCTGGACTCGGCGCCGGTCTTCTCGCTCAGCAACGCGGACTTCTTCGCCGAGCAGGTCGCCCGGGCCGCCCGGCTGGGCTTCACCGACGTGGCGACCCACTGGCCCCGGCCCAGCAGCTGGTATGCCGGCGACGAGGCGGTGCTGGCCCGGGCCGCGGAGCTGCTGCCGGAGCTGCGCCGGGCGTGACCCGTCAGGTGCCCAGGTCGCCGGTGCTGATGCCGCCGTCCCCGGCGGAGACCAGCCGGAACCGGATGCAGACCACCTGGGTGTCGTCGTCGACCGGGAAGCCGACCCGGGCCCAGTAGCGACGGTGGCCCTCGCGCCACTCCTCGATGGACCGGTCCCCCTCCCCCTCCGAGCGGGCGAAGTCCCAGGAGACGTCGGCGAAGCGGACCACCTCGACGTCTGTCACCTCCACCACGCCGATCAGCTTGTCGTCGTCGTCCACCAGGACGAGCCGCTCGCCGACGTGCTCCAGCTCCTCGTTCTCGGCGGCGTACTCGTCGGTCAGCAGTCCGGCGGTGGCGGTCTTCACGCCGGAGAGCACGAGGGTGTTGAGGGTGGTGCGCAGCTCGCCGGGCGTGCCGAGGGCGAGGGTGCGGAGTCCACCGATGCGGGGCCACATCCTGCCGAGGCTAACCGCGGGACGCCGGCCCGTCGCGGGATTTCGTCCGCCCCCACGGACCCGCCAACGGGACTAGCGTGGGCGACATGGCGGATCGGCGGGCGGTGCTGGTGCCGGGGCGGGGGTACGACACCCGGGCCCCGCTCTTCGCGTACGTCGGGGAGGCGCTGCGCCGCCTCGGCTTCGCCGTGCACGAGGTGACCTGGGAGGTGCCACGCGACCTGCGCGCCGACCGGAGCGCCGACTGGGTGGCGGAGCAGGTCACCCCGGTGCTCGACGGCGTCGACCTGCTGGTCGGCAAGTCGCTGGGCACCTTCGCGGCTCCGCTGGCGGCCGACCGGGCGCTGCGCGCCGTGTGGCTGACGCCGGTGCTCAACCACCCGGACGTCGTCGACGGCCTCGGCCGGGCCACCGCGCCGTGCCTGCTGGTCGGGGGCACCGCCGACGCGCTCTGGGACGGCGCGGCGGCCCGCCGGCTCAGCCCGCACGTCCTGGAGGTGCCGGACGCCGACCACTCGATGCTGGTGCCCGGGCCGCTGGCGCGTTCCGCCGAGGCCCTGGGCCGGGTCTCCACCGCCGTCGAGGACTTCGTCAGATGAGCTGGCCGGCGTAGCCGGCGGCGGCCAGCACCCGGGCGTCCCCGGTCGCCGCGTGCGCCTCCAGCACCGCGTCGGCCAGCTTCACCACGTGCGCGTCGCCGTGCCGGGCCGCCCGGGCGAACACCTCCGCCGGCTCCTTCCCGGCCACCGCCGGTGCGGGGGCCGGCGTGGGTGGGGCGTACACCGACGTCACGGCGGCCGACGCGGACCAGGCCGCGGCGACGCTCGGGGCCCAGAGCGCCGGGTCCAGGGCCGGCAGGGTACGCAGCACCGCGGTCGGCGCGGTCACCGCGTGCACCAGCATCACCGGGTTGCCGTGCCCGAACCGCAGGTAGTCCAGAGCGGTCCGGTGCACCAGTTCGGTGAGGGTCCGTTCGGCCTCGCCCGGGTCGGCGGGCGGGCGCAGCCCGGTCGCCGCACCGGGCCAGCCGGGCAGGTCGGGCAGCCGGCCCAGCCGGTCCCGGATCCCGCCGGTCTGTGCCGGGATCCGGGGCACCGCGGCGAGCGCGGCCGGCACGTCGGACCGCCCGGTGAGCGGGCCGGCGCCGGGCACCGGCTGCCAGCGCGTGGCCCAGTAGCCGAGCGCCTGGCCCAGCTCGGCCAGCCGCTGCGGGTTCTCCCCGTCGATCCGCAGCACCCGCACCGCGTGCCCGACCCGGATCACCCCGTGGGTGGCCCCGGCGGCGATGCCGGGCAGCAGCCGCGGCCACCAGTCGCCGAGCACCTGGCGCCAGGGTCGGTCGCGCAGCTCGCGGTCGAAGTGGGCGAGCCAGTCGCCGGCCCGTTTCGGGTCGCCCAGCGCGGCACGCCAGTCGTCGATCGGGCGCAGCCCGCGGGGCAGCTCGTCCAGCCGGCGCAGGTAGTCGTCGAGCCACCGGTGCACCCGGGTGCCGTGGCCGTGGCGGACCAGCGCCTCGACCGCCATCGGTCCGTGGTTGGAGAGCCAGCCCTCGAACTCCGGGCCGGTCCGGTGCAGCCGTTGGTACGCCTCGTCGAGGATGCCGTCGTCCATGCGCCGATCCTCGGAGTTGAAGCTCCCTTCAGGTCAACCCCTCAGGGCAGCTGCTCCCCGGTGAGCAGGGTGCGCAGCCGGAGCCGCTCGGCGACCGGCGCCGGGCAGGTCGCGACGAGCGCGGCCGTTCCGAGGAACTCGGCCCCGCTCTCCCGGACCAGGCGGTGCAGCGCGTCGAGCTGCGCCCCGGTGGCCACCCAGTCGTCGGCGAGCAGCACCCGGTCCCCGGGGCCGAGCCGGCGGGCGTCCACGCCGATCCGGAGCCGCCGGCCCCGGTAGTCCGCGGGGGTCTCGGCCCAGCGCATCGGCCCGACCCGGCGCCGCTCCCCGCCGTCCTTGTACGCCGGCAGGAACCCGGCGCCGGCGGCCACCGCGACCAGCGGGCCGAGCAGCAGCCCGGTCACCTCGGGGGCGATCACCACGGTGGGCCGGCCGGCCGGGAAGAGGCCGGCCAGGGCGGGCCCGATCCCGGCCAGCACCTCGGGATCCCGCCACCAGCCGGAGAGGTCGCTGACCAGATGGCTGCTCCGGGGGCCGGGGTCGACCCAGCGGAACAGCTCGACCAGGCGTCGGCTCAGCACGCCCTCCATCCTGGGGCACCGGCACCAGGCGATGCCGCACCGGCCCCGGCCAGCGCTCCTTCCGCCGTTCGGTGGAGTCGAGCTGGCTTGATCGGCTACACGTACCAGGGTAAATGCGGGCATAGCACCATGATCACGTTGACTTCGGAAGTGCTTCTCTCGTTACGGTCCGAGCCGGTTTGTTCCGCAGACGAAAGGACCGGGCGGTGGCTGGTAGGCACCTTCGTACCCGCAAGTTCTCCTCGCCGGCCGGCATCGCCGCCACCGCGGCCGTCGGTGTGGTGCTCGCCGTCGGCGGCACCGTCGGCGCGGTCCGGCTCACCTCGGCCGAGCCGGCCGGCGCGCCGGTGGCGGTCGAGGCCCTGCCCAGCACCGTCGCCCCCAGTTCGGCGTCCCCCTCCGCCTCGCCGAGCGCGTCGCCGAGCCTCAGCCCCTCGCCGAAGGCCACGCCGAGCCCGACGGCGACCCGCACCCAGGCGGCGTCCCGGAGCAGGACCCGGCCGGCCAGCCCCACGCCGACCGCGAAGAGGACCACCGCCACCCCGAAGGTCGTGGACAGCGGCTCGTGCGGCGCGTCCTTCTACGACGAGGGGCAGATGACCGCGAACGGCGAGACGTTCAACCCGGACGCGCTGACCGCCGCGCACAAGACCCTGCCGTTCAACACGAAGGTGCGGGTGACCAACCCGGCCAACGGCAAGTCGGTAGTGGTCCGGATCAACGACCGCGGGCCGTTCATCGACGGCCGCTGCCTGGACCTGTCCCGGGCCGCCTTCGCGGCGATCGCCTCGACCAGCCTCGGCGAGCTGACCGTCAGGTACGAGGTCCTCGGCTGACCGGGTGACGGGCGGCGATCGGGCCGGCGAGGGGATCCGGCCGGGCAGAACACACTCGGACGACGGGCCAGGTTCATTCACCCGTTCACGTCCATCAGGCATGCTGTCCGATGTACGCACGCAACCCTTCCAGTCGGGCCGCGGCCCGCTGAGCCCCGGATCCCGCGCCGGCCTCGGCGCGGCCCTCGCGCTGCTCGCGATCGTCTCGGCCGTGGAACTCGCCGACGGGCGGCCGGCGCACTACATCGCGCTGATGGTGGCCGCCCCGTTCCTCGCCGCCGCGCTCGCGTCCTGGCGGGTGGTGCTCGGGGTGGGCCTGCTCGCCACCGGGATCGGGGCGGCGTTCGCCCTCGCCGAGCAGACGATGTCCCTGGTCACCGCGGTCAACGTGGCGGGCATCGCGCTGGCCACCGCGATCGCCGGCGCCGTGGCGGCGGTCCGCCAGGGCCAGTCCGAGCGGATCGCGGAGCTGTCCCGACTCGCCTCGGTCGCCCAGCAGGCGGTGCTCCGGTCGCTCGGCCCGCAGGTCGGCACCCTGGCGGTGGCCGCCCGCTACATCTCCTCCACGGCCACGGCGGAGATCGGCGGCGACCTGTACGAGGCGATGGACACCCCGTACGGCGTCCGCATGATCATCGGTGACGTGCGCGGCAAGGGGCTGGACGCGGTCCGACTGGCCAGCATCGTGCTCGGCTCCTACCGGCACGTGGCGTACGAGCGGGCGGACCTGCGGGCGGTGGTGACCGACCTGGACCGGGCGGTGGCCCGCAACGTGGGCGACGAGGACTTCGTCACCGCCGCGCTGGTCGAGGAGCGGGGCGGCACGCTCACCATCGTCAACTGCGGCCACCCGTCACCGCTGCTGCTGCGCCGGGGCGCGGTGATCCCGCTCGAACCGCCGGCGCCCGCGCCGCCGCTCGGGTTCATGCCGGTGGTCCGGCCCCGGGTGGAGCGGCTGGAGCCGGGCGACCGGCTGCTGCTCTTCACCGACGGGCTGGGCGAGGCGCGCCGGGACGGTGAGTTCTTCCCGACCGCCGACCGGGCCTGGCGGCTGCTCGGCCACGGCACCGTCGCCGACGGTCTCGCCTCGCTGGAGACCGCCCTGGTCGAGTGGGTGCACGGGCGGCTCGACGACGACATCGCGCTGGTCCTGATGGAATACACCGGGCCGCGCAGCTCCGCCGCCGCGACACCCGTGCCGAGCTGGGAGGTCGGCGCGGCCGAGAGCTGAGCCGGCGGTCACCCCGTCAGGTGAACGGGAAGTGTGTAATCGCTGTCACTTCCGAGATCGGCTTGTCGTTGGCTACCGACGAGTAATACAGTCTGGAGTTACTGATCGGTAACACCTGTCCGGAAGCGGGGCCAGCGAGCATGACCCACTACAAGAGCAACCTTCGGGACCTCGAGTTCAACCTCTTCGAGGTCTTCGGGGCGGACCGGACGTTCGGCCAGGAGCCGTACACGGACCTGGACGTCGACACCGCCCGTAGCTTCCTCTCCGAGGTCGACCGCCTGGCCCGCGAGGACCTGGCCGCCAGCTACTCGGACAGCGACCGCAACCCGCCGGTCTTCGACCCCGCGACGCACACCGCGCCGCTGCCGGAGTCGTTCAAGAAGTCGTACCAGGCGTTCATGGACTCGGAGTTCTGGCGGCTGGACCTGCCGGAGGCCCTCGGCGGCACCAACGCCCCGCGCGCCCTCTGGTGGTCCCTCGCCGAGCTGGTGCTCGGTGCCAACGCCCCGATCTGGATGTACGCCTCCGGCCCGTCCTTCGCGCACGTGCTGCACGTCGAGGGCACCGAGCAGCAGAAGAAGTGGGCCCGGCTGTTCATCGAGAAGCAGTGGGGCTCGACCATGGTGCTGACCGAGCCGGACGCCGGCTCGGACGTCGGCGCCGGCCGGACCCGGGCCGTCCCCCAGCCGGACGGCTCCTGGCACATCGAGGGCGTCAAGCGCTTCATCACCTCGGGTGAGCACGACCTGAGCGACAACATCGTCCACTACGTGCTGGCCCGCCCGGTCGGCGTCGAGGGCGTCGGCGGCCCGGGCACCAAGGGCCTGTCCCTCTTCGTCGTGCCGAAGTTCCACTTCGACGAGGAGACCGGCGAGCTGGGCGAGCGCAACGGCGTCTTCGCGACCAACGTCGAGCACAAGATGGGCCTGAAGGTCTCCAACACCTGCGAGGTGACCTTCGGCGAGCACGGCGTGCCGGCCAAGGGTTGGCTGCTCGGCGAGAAGCACGACGGCATCCGGCAGATGTTCATGATCATCGAGTACGCCCGGATGATGGTCGGCACCAAGGCGATCGCCACCCTCTCCACCGGTTACCTGAACGCCCTGGAGTACGCCAAGAACCGGGTGCAGGGCGCCGACCTGGTCCAGCAGACCGACAAGACCGCCCCGCGGGTGACCATCACCCACCACCCGGACGTGCGCCGCTCGCTGCTCATGCAGAAGTCGTACGCCGAGGGCCTGCGCGCGCTGGTCTGCTACACGGCCACCTGGCAGGACAAGGTCGCGGTCGCCGAGGCGGCCGGCGACGAGAAGGCCACCAAGCTGGCCAAGCGGGTCAACGACCTGCTCCTCCCGCTGGTCAAGGGCGTCGGCTCGGAGCGGGCGTACGAGCTGCTCGGCCACGAGTCGCTGCAGACCTTCGGCGGCTCCGGCTTCCTCCAGGACTACCCGCTGGAGCAGTACGTCCGGGACGCCAAGATCGACACCCTCTACGAGGGCACCACGGCGATCCAGAGCCTCGACCTGATCTTCCGGAAGATCGTCCGGGACAACGGCAAGGCGCTCATGGCGGTCGCCGGCGAGATCCAGGAGTTCATCGCCTCCGAGGCCGGCAACGGCCAGCTCAAGGAGGAGCGGCAGGCGCTCGGCAAGGCGCTCGGCGAGATCCAGAACATCCTCGGCGTGATGATGGGCTGGCTGGCCGAGGCCCAGGGCGGCGACGCCCGCGCCCTCTACAAGGTGGGCCTGAGCAGCCGTCGGTTCCTGCTGGCGGTCGGCGACCTGGTGGTCGGCTGGCTGCTCCAGAAGCAGGCGGACGTGGCGCTGAAGGCGCTGGGCGGCGAGGTCTCCGCCACCGACAAGGCGTTCTACACCGGCAAGGTGGCCGCCGCCCGGTTCTTCGCCCGCGAGGTGCTGCCCCGCATCGGCGCCGACCGGCGGATCATCGAGGGCGCCGACCTGGAGATCATGGACCTCCCGGAGGAGGCGTTCTGAGCCCCGACGGGGTGATCTGACCGGTTCCACGACGATCGGCGGCCGGCGAGCGGACAGCTCGCCGGCCGCCGCCGTGTTTTCACCCCCCGGCCGGTAGGCCGGCCGCCTGGCGGGTAACCGTCGCGGACCACGACAGGGCACGCCCAAGGGCCACCGCACGGGGGAGTGCAGCGCACATGGGCATTGGCAGCGCCATCTTTCTCATCGCGCTCGGCGCGATCATGACCTTCGCCATCCGGGCCAACGTCTGGTGGATCGACCTGCGCGCGGTCGGCTGGGTGTTCATCCTGGCCGGGCTGGCCGTGCTGCTCACCACGCTGTGGTTCTGGCAGGACCGGCGCAAGCGGGCACGCACGCTCATCGTGGAGGAGAACCGGCTCTCCCACCCGACCGCGATGATGCCTCCGCCGCCGGACCCGCCGCCGCCGACCGCCCCGCCGTCCTGACCGCTGAGCCCGCCACGTGGCGGGCTCAGCCGCGTGCGGTGTGCCGGCCGGTGATGGGCGCCCCGCCCGGTGCGAGCTCGGCCCAGCGGGTGGTGGGCCGGTGTACGACGAGGTCGGTGGTGCGCAGCCCGTCCGGATCCGCCCGCTCCGGATCGAGCAGCGCGGAGAGCAGCGAGATGCCCGGATTGTGGGTGATCAGCAGTACGTAGCGAGCCTCGGGGTCGACCGCGCGGACCAGCTGCAGCAGCCCGTCCGGGTGCGCCTCGTAGGCCGCCGGCTCGTAGTGCACGGCGGGCGCCGCCCCGGCCGGGCCTCCCTCCGGTGGGGAGCCGGTCGCGCCCAGCGCCACCCCGTGCCAGGTCTGCCGGGTCCGCCGGGCGGTCGAGCAGAGCACCACGTCGGGGAGGAGCGCGTGCTTGGCCAGCCACGCGCCGGCCGCGGCCGCGTCGGCGTGCCCTCGTGCGGTCAGCGGCCGCTCCTCGTCCGGGGTCTCCCGGGACTGCTCGGCCTTGGCGTGTCGCAACAGCACCAGAGTCCGCTGCTGGTTCCTGCCGTCCGTCATGCGCTCAGCTTGCCTGATTGGCGATCTCAGCGCCTGGGTATGTCGACGTGTGCCGCTACCTCATCCATGGCCGCGGCGGGCAGGAAACGCCAGCAGGACGCCAAGGAGGCGACGTCATGGGCATCGGTGCCAGCATCTTCCTCATCGCGCTCGGCGCGATCTTCGCGTTCGCCATCGACGCCAACCTGGGGTGGCTGAACCTGAACGTGGTGGGCTGGGTGCTCATGCTCGCCGGTGTGGCGGGCCTGATCACCACGCTCTACTTCTGGAACAGCCGCCGCCGCGTGGTGGCCGCCCCGGTGCGCGAGCGCGTCGTGGCCGAGCCGGTCGTGCCGGTGCAGGACGACCGGGTCGTGCGCGAGGAGTACCGCGAGGTGCGCCGCCCGGGCTCGGGCTACCCGGCCTGATCGGCAGCACGGACGTCGAGGGCCCCGCGACGCCGCGGGGCCCTCGCCTGCTGTCCGGACCGGCCGGCGCTCAGGCGAACAGCGCGAAGTAGATCGCGACGTGGTGGCAGATCGCCGCGACCAGGGTGCAGGCGTGGAAGAACTCGTGGTGGCCGAAGACGGTGGGCCACGGGTTCGGCCGGCGCAGCGCGTAGAAGACCGCGCCGACGCTGTAGATCGCCCCGCCGACGATCAGCAGCACCAGGGCGGTGACCCCGCCGGAATGCAGGATCTCCGGCAGCATCGCCACCGCCACCCAGCCGAGCGCCAGGTAGAGCGGGGCGGAGACCCAGCGCGGCGCGTGCGGCCAGATCAGCTTCAGCGCCACCCCGGCCAGCGCCCCGCCCCAGACCAGGCCCAGCATGATCGTGGCGTGGCGGGTGTCCAGCAGCAGCGTGCAGAACGGCGTGTAGGTGCCGGCGATGAACACGAAGATCATCGAGTGGTCCATCCGGCGCATGATCTGGTAGCCCCGCTCGGACCAGACCCGGCGGTGGTAGAGCGCGCTGGTGCCGAAGAGGCCGCACACGGTCAGGCTGTAGATCAGGCAGCTCACCAGCGGGGCCCAGCCGGGGCGGGCAGCGGCGATGGAGCACAGCACGAGGCCGCAGACCAGCGCGGCGAAGAACGCGTAGGTGTGCAGCCAGCCGCGCATCCGGGGTTTCCCGATGTCGGCCGGCTTGAGCCGGAGCGGTGCGGAGGTGGTCACGCCCAACAGGTTACGACACCGTAGGTTACTTGCAAGTAGTGTGGACCGTCACGCTCGCCGACGCGAGGATGACGGGATGCGGATCCGGCCCGTCGGCGCGCACGCCCTGCTGCTCGACTGCGACGGCCCCGAGCAGGTCGAGGCGTGGCGGGCCGAGCTGTGGCGGCGCCGGGCGGCGGGCGAGCTGAGCGCCGTCGAGATCGTCCCGGCGGCGGCCACCGTCCTGCTCGACGGGGTGCCCGACCCGGCCGCGGCCGCCGCGCGGATCGCCGGGTGGACCCCGGCGGGCGTCGCGGCCACCGCCGCCGCCGCCGAGGTACGGGTCCCCACCGTGTACGACGGTCCGGACCTGCCCGCCGTCGCCGAGCACTGGGGCGTCGGCGTGCCCGCCGTGGTGGAGCGGCTGCGGCGGACCGAGTTCCGGGTCGCGTTCTGCGGCTTCGCGCCGGGGTTCGCGTACCTCACCGGGTTGCCGGCGGAGCTGGCCGTGCCCCGGCTCGCCACCCCGCGTACCCGGGTGCCGGCCGGCTCGGTGGCGCTGGCCGGCCCGTACGCCGGGATCTACCCGACCGCCTCGCCCGGCGGCTGGCTGCTGGTCGGGCGGACCGACCTGGTCCTCTTCGACGTGCACGCCGACCCCCCGGCGCGGCTCACCCCGGGCAGCCGGGTCCGGCTGGTGAGCCCGTGATCGAGGTGCTCCGGGCCGGTGCCCTCACCACCGTGCAGGACCAGGGCCGCCCCGGCTGGGCCCACCTCGGCGTGCCCCGTTCCGGCGCGCTCGACCCCGCCGCCCTGCGGCTGGCCAACCGGCTCGTCGGCAACCCCGAGCACGCCGCCGGCCTGGAGATCACCCTGACCGGCTGCACCCTGCGGGTCACCCGGGCGGTCACCGTGGCGCTCACCGGCGCGGAGGCGGACGTGCTGGTCGAGCGCCCACCCGCCGACGGGCCGCCCGGCGCCGGCCGGCCCGTCGAGCGCCGGCCCGGGGACCTGGGCCGGCCACT
>NZ_JBSSLX010000033.1:0-40071 GCF_053890995.1 Micromonospora sp. I033
TCCAGCCCGTCGGGCGGGATGCGGTGCAACCGCAGCAGCACCTGCCACTCGCCGGGTTCCAGCTCGCCCGGCAGGTAGCCGGGGGTCGCCCAGTCGGCGGCGACGGTGTAGCCGTCGCGGGCGCCGCCCGACCAGCCGCGGAAGCCGTCCGGCCCGACGCAGCCGAGGTCGAGCACCCCGGCCTGGCGCGGGTAGTCCAACCGGACGGTGAGCGCGGCCGTGCCGGGTGCGACGGTGACCGGCAGGGCGCGCAGCACGTCGTCGGCGCGGTCCTGCAGGGTCCACCTGCCGCGGTGCACCACCACCGGTCAGCTCCGCGCGGTGGCGTCGGCGCGGGGAGCCGGCACGGTCGCCGCGGCGGTGGTGCCCACCAGGTTGCCCTCGCGGTAGAGCAGCGACCGGCCGGGGCGGGGCGCCACCCAGCCGGTGTCGCCCGGATCGGGTTCCGCGCCCTCCGGTACGACGACCTGCACGCTGGTGCGGCTCGCGCCGTCGCCCGCCTCGGTGTCGTCGCCGGGCACGTCCAGCGAGACCAGGGAGACGCTGCCCAGGTTCTCCACGACCACGACCTCGCCGGTCAGCGCGCCGGGAACCGGGGTGGGGGAGTAGTCCAGGTATTCCGGGCGGATCCCGTAGACCAGCCGCTCCCCGTCGGTGACCTGGCCGCGGGCGTCCTCCGGCAGCGGCAGCCGGGCCGGGCCCATGGCCAGCTCGTCGCCGTGCACCCGCGCGTCGACGAGGTTCATCGGGGTAGAGCCGATGAAGCCGGCGACGAAGGTGTTGGCGGGGCGGCGGAACACCTCGGTGGGCGTGCCGACCTGGCGGATCCGGCCGCCCTCCATCACCGCGATCCGGTCGGCCAGGGCGAGCGCCTCGGCCTGGTCGTGGGTGACGAAGACGGTGGTGACGCCGAGTTCCCGCTGCAGGCGCTTGAGGAAGGTCCGGGCCTCCAGCCGCAGCCGGGCGTCGAGGTTGGACAGCGGCTCGTCGAGCAGGAACACCTGCGGGTGGCAGGCCATGGCCCGGGCCAGGGCGACGCGTTGCTGCTGGCCGCCCGAGAGCTGCCCCGGGCGTCGCTCCAGCAACCCGGAGAGGCCGAGTTCGTCGGCGGTGTCGGCGGCCTTGCTGCCGCGGCTGCGCCGGTCGACCTTCTTGATCCGCAGCGGGTAGGCGATGTTGTCCCGCACGGTCATGTGCGGGAACAGGGCGTAGTCCTGGAAGACCATGGCCACGTCGCGCCTGCCCGGCGGCAGGTTGGTGACGTCGCGTTCGCCGATCCGCACGCTGCCGCCGGAGGCGAGCTCCAGCCCGGCGATCGTGCGCAGCAGGGTGGTCTTGCCGCAGCCGGACGGGCCGAGCAGGGCGAAGAACTCCCCGTCGGCGATCTCCAGGTCGAGGGCGTCCAGGGCGCGTACCCCGCCGGGGTAGACCTTGGTCAGCTCGCGCATGGTGATGGCGGACATCAGCGCTTGATCCCTCCGTGGAAGCGGAACCCGTACCGGCTGCTGACGAAGACGAACATGAGCGCCACCGGCAGCGAGTAGAGCAGCGAGAAGGTGGAGAGCAGCCGCAGGTCGGCCTGCCCGCCCTCGGTGTAGAGGGTGTACATGATCACGGCGGCGGGTGCCTTGTCCGGCCCGCGCAGCAGCAGGAACGGCACCAGGAAGTTGCCCCAGACGTTCGCCACCGCCCACACCCCGACGGTGGCCAGGCCGGGGCGGACCAGCGGCACCACGATGTGCCGCATGATCTGCAGGGGGCTGGCGCCGAAGACCCGGGCCGACTCCTCGTAGGACGTCGGCGTGGAGTCCATGAAGTCCTTGAGGATGAAGATGGCCGCCGGCAGCAGCCCGCCGCTGAGGATCAGGACGACGCCGAGCCGGGAGTCGATCAGGTTGAGCCGGAAGGCCAGTTCGAAGAGCGGCACCATGGTGGCGGTGCCGGTGACGATCGACGACAGCAGCAGCAGGCCGTAGAGCAGCGCGTCGCGGCCCGGCACCCGGACCCGGCTCAGCGCGTACGCGGCGAGCGCGGCGAAGGTCACCACCAGCGCCGCGGTGCCGGCGGCCAGGTAGACCGAGTTGAGCAGCGAGCTCAGCGCGTACGGGTTGTCCAGCAGGGCCCGGAAGTTGTCCAGGGTGAACCGCGGCAGGGAGGCGGTGATGGTCGGGGTGTCGTCGAACGGGGCGGTGGCCAGCCACAGCAGCGGCAGCGCGAAGAAGCCCAGGACGGCGCAGAGGAACGTGTAGCGGCCGATCTGGGCGAGCAGATGGCGTACCGCGACGGTGGGCCGGGTCGGTTCGGTGGTGGGCGCGGGCGCCGTGTCGGTGGTCACGCCGCCTCCTTCCGCCGGCCCAGCATGCGCAGGTAGACCAGCGCGATGACCAGGTTGATCAGCAGCATGATGAACGAGATGGCGGCGCCGAAGCCGAGTTCGCCGCCGGAGAGCGCCACCTTGTAGACGTAGACCGGCAGGATCTCCGAGCGCTGCTCGGGTCCGCCCGCGGTGATCAGGAACGGCGCGAAGTCGTTGAACGTCCAGAGGCTGATCAGCAGCAGGTTGGTCAGCACGTGCCCGCGGATGCGGGGGAAGACCACGTCGCGCAGTTGCTGCCAGGTGGAGGCGCCGGCCAGCCGGGCGGTCTCCAGGTGCGAGCGGGGGACGTTCTCCAGTGCGGCGGCGTAGAGCATCATCGAGAACGCGGTGCCGCGCCAGGTGTTGAAGATGATGATCGACAGCATCGGGTGGTCCAGCAGCCAGGCCGTGCCGGGGATGCCGAGCAGCGCGTTGAGCGTGCCGGCGTCCCGGTCGAGCAGGGCGATCCAGAGGAAGGCGACCACCGAGCTGGGCAGGATCCAGGAGAGCAGGACGAATCCCTCGACCACCCGGCGCAGCGGGCCGCGGCGGTCGCGCAGCGCGAACGCGATGGCGAAGCCCAGCCCGGCCTGGCCGATCACCGCCGAGCCGAGCACGAACTGCAGGGTGAGCAGCAGGGAGCTGGTGAACCGCTCGTCGCCCAGCGCCCGGGTGTAGTTGTCCAGGCCGACGATCTCCGGGTTGGCGGCGGCCAGGCCGGTCAGCCGGTAGTTGGTCACGCCCAGGTAGATCGTCCAGGCGGCCGGCACGACCAGGAAGACCAGGATGAGCACCATGGCCGGGACGAGGAACCCGGTGGCCCGGGCCCGGCCGAGCCCGGCGGCGTCGGGGGCCGGGGAGGCGCCCGTGACCGGGCGCTCTCCCGCGACCACCTCGTCAGGAGGTGACGTTACCTGGACCACCGACGAACCCTTCGACCTTCTTCTGGTACGCCGTGGCCGCCTCGTCCACGCTCTTGCCCGCCGTCACGTCGGCGGTGGCCTCCTGCAGCGCCACCGAGACCTGCGGGTAGACCGCCAGCGGCGGCCGGTACGCGGTGATCGGCAGCACCTTCTCGGCGACGAAGTTGAGCATCGGGTCGGCGGCGAGGACCTCCTTGTTGACGTCCGTCCGCGCGGTGATCCGGGCGGCGCCGGCGAGTTCCGCCTTGACCGCCTCCGCAGAGGACATGAACGCCAGCAGTTCCCACGCCTGGGAGGGGAACTTCGAGTTGGGGTTGAGCGCCCGCACGCCGCCGCCGGACATGCTGACGAAGTCCTGCCCGCGGATGCCGGCGCCGGGCTGCTTGGCCGGGATCATCGCGTAGCCGACGGTGGTGTCCCGGTCGGCCATCTTGGCGATGCCGTCCTTCGGGTTGACGACGCTGCGCCAGAAGTAGTCGCCCTCGCCGAGGATGCCGATCTTGCCGGCGGCGAACTCGGCGAACGACTTGTCGCGCCCCTTGGCCTCCTGCTGGAGCTTGGGGTCGCCCAGGCCGCCACCGTAGACCTTGGCGTAGAAGTCGAGCGTGTCCTTGACCGGCTGGCTGGCCCCGGCCCACTTGCCGTCCTTGTAGATCTCGCCGCCCGCGCCGACCAGCAGCGGCAGCGCGCCCTGCATGGAGGTGGCCTCGCCCATGGCGGTGCCGGCGTTGATCTGGATCGGGGTCACCCCGGGCAGCGTCTTGAGCTTGGCGCCGGCGTCGAGGATCTCCTGCCAGCTCTTCGGCTGCCAGTCGGCGGGCAGGCCGGCCCGGGCGAAGAGCTTCTTGTTGTAGTAGAGGACCCGGCCGTCGGTGCCGAGCGGGATGCCGTAGCGCTTGTCCTCGAACGAGCCGAGGCCCTGCACGGTCTCCGGGATCTGGGACCAGCCCTCCCAGGAGTCGACCTGGTCCCCGGCCACCTCGGACAGCGGCTTGAGGTAGCCGGCCTGGACGAACTCGCCGACCCAGATGCCGTCCACGGCGATCACGTCGGCGCCGCCCTTGGAGCGCAGGTCCAGGGCCAGCTTGGTCTTGTACTGCTCGTCGTCGACGCCGCTGGGCACGAAGGTCACCTTGGCGGTGACGCCCTTGGCCTTCTGCGCCTCGACGAACTTGGGGATGACCCACTTCTCGATCCACTCCGCGCCGGCGGAGTTCTTGCCGCCGACGATGGAGTTGGCGGAAATGGTGAGGGTGATGTTCTTGGCGTCCTTGCCGGCGGGCTCGTCCGAGCCGCCGCAGGCCGTGGCGGTGAGGGCGACGGCGGTGAACGCGGCGAGCACGCCCGCGGCGCGTCTCGGCTTGGGTGACATGGGCTGTTTCCCTTCGCAAGGAGAGACTTCGAAGAGACTCGGGAGGTCACCCCGCCGGCCGCACGTCCGCCGCCGGCGGTGCTTGCGGCCACAATGTCATGACAGCTTGACGACGTAAATACCTGTCACTGAAATGAGCGCGAAACATCCACCGTCACCGCTCGGCGACGGTCACCTCGAGCGAGTAGCGGCTGGCCCGGTAGATGTGCGCACCGTGCTCGACGTAGCGGCCCTGGTCGTCGTAGGCGGTGCGGGTCATGGTGAGCAGCGGTGCGCCGCGCCGCTCGCCGAGCATCTGCGCCTCGGCGGCGGTGGCCGCGCGCGCTCCGATCCGCTGGTGGGCGCCGCGGATCCGCCGCCCTCCGGAGCGCAGGATCGCGTAGAGGCCGTCGGCCTGCAACGCCGCCATGGTGAGCCGCGGCTGGTCGACGGGGAGCCAGTTCTCCATCAGGGCCAGGGGCTCCCCGTCGGAGAAGCGCAGCCGGCGCAGGTGCTGCACCTCGCCGCCCGGCGGCACGCCGAGGGCGGCGGCGACCGCCGGCGGGCAGGCCACGGTGGCCAGCTCCAGCACCGAGGTGGACGGCCGCTGGCCGGCGCGGACCAGGTCGTCGTGCAGGCTGGTCAGCTCGACGGCGCGGCGGACCTCGCCCCGGACCACTTGGGTGCCCACGCCGCGCCGGCGGACGATCAGTCCCTTGTCGACGAGGTGCTGGATGGCCTGCCGCACGGTGGGCCGGGACAGCCCCAGCCGGTCGGCCAGCTGCAACTCGCTGTCCAGGCGATCACCCGGGGCGAGGTCACCGCGCTGGATCGCCGCGGCGAACTGTTCCGCGACCTGGAAGTAGAGCGGGACCGGGCTGCTGCGGTCGACCGCGATCTCGGGGCCGGTCACGGGAACCTCCTCGCTGCGGCTGCGCGGGACGGGGGTGTGCTGCTGGGCAACTGTACCGAAGCGATCACCGAGCGCAGAGCACGGATGTCATGACAACACATTGACACAACTCGTAGAGCACTGTTACCAATCAGGGACGGAAGCGAGCTGGCGGACACGCCGACGTCGGCCGGGACGGAGGGCGCCGCATGCTTGATGTGCTCACCATCGGCCGGGTCGGGGTGGACATCTATCCGTTGCAGGTCGCCACGCCGCTGGCCGAGGTGGAGACGTTCGGCAGGTTCCTCGGCGGCAGCCCCACCAACGTGGCGGTCGCGGCCAGCCGGCAGGGGTTGCGCGCCGGGGTGATCACCCGCACCGGCGCCGACGCGTTCGGCGACTACGTACACCGGGCGCTGCGCGAGTTCGGTGTGGACGACAGCCAGGTGCGCCCGGTCGAGGGCCTGCCCACCCCGATCACCTTCTGCGAGATCTTCCCGCCGGACCACTTCCCGCTGTGGTTCTACCGCACCCCCACCGCCCCGGACCTCCAGATCCGCCCCGAGGAGCTGGACCTCGACGCGATCACCTCCGCCCGCGTCTTCTGGCTCACCGGCACCGGCCTGTGCCAGCAGCCCAGCCGCGACGCCCACACCGCCGCGCTCACCGCCCGGGCCGGCCGCCCGCACACCGTGCTGGATCTGGACTACCGGCCGATGTTCTGGCCCGACCCGGCGGCCGCGACCGCGGCCGTGGCCGAGGTGCTGCCCCGGGTCACCGTCGCCGTCGGCAACCTCGACGAGGTGGAGATCGCCGTCGGCACCCGCGACCCGGACCGGGCCGCCGAGCTGCTGCTCGAACGCGGACCCCGGCTCGCCGTGGTCAAGCTCGGCCCGGCGGGGGTGCTGGCCCGCACCGCGGAGCAGAGCGTACGGGTGCCGCCGGTGCCGGTGGACGTGGTCAACGGGCTGGGCGCCGGTGACGCGTTCGGCGGCGCGCTCTGCCTGGGGCTGCTGCGCGGCTGGCCGCTGGAGCGGACACTGCGCTTCGCCAACGCCGCCGGCGCGATCGTCGCCTCCCGCCTGGCCTGCTCCGCCGCCATGCCCGACTACGCCGAGACCGTGGCGCTGGCCGGGGGCACCGCGCCACGTCCGGCGTCGCCGACCGCCGTCCTGACAGGAGAAGACCGGTGAGCACCGAGTACGACGCGCTGACCCGCACCCGCGCGCACCGGCCGCAGGCGATCGCCGAAGCCGCCGCCCGCCGCACCCGTCGGCCCTGGCCCGAACCCGGCCGGCCGCTGTTCGTCATCGCCGCCGACCACCCGGCCCGCGGGGCCCTCGGGGTGCGGGACCGGCCGATGGCCATGGCGGGGCGGGTGGACCTGCTCGACCGGCTGCGGGTGGCGCTGTCCCGGCCCGGCGTCGACGGCGTGCTCGGCACCCCGGACATCCTGGAGGACCTGCTGCTGCTCGGGGCGCTGGAGAACCGCCTGGCCATCGGCTCGATGAACCGCGGCGGCCTCTCCGGCGCCACCTTCGAACTCGACGACCGGTTCACCGCCTACGACGCCGACAGCATCGCCGCCATGCGCTACGACGGTGGCAAGATGCTCTGCCGGATCGACCCGGACGACCCGGGCACCGCCTCCACCCTCCAGGCCTGCGCCCAGGCGGTCACCGCCCTCGCCGGGCACCGCACCGTGGCGCTGGTCGAACCGCTCTGGGTGGCCCGCGACGGTGGCCGGGTCAGCGCCGACCTGCGCCCGGAGGCGGTCATCAAGGGCGTCAGCGTCGGCCAGGCGCTCGGCGCCACCAGCGCGTACACCTGGTTGAAGCTGCCGGCCGTCGACGAGATGGAGCGGGTGATGGCCGCGACCACGCTGCCGGTCCTGCTGCTCGGCGGCGACCCGGTGGAGGCGCCCGACGTGGTCTACGCGCGGTGGGCGCGGGCGCTGCGGCTGCCCGGCGTGCGCGGCCTGGTGGTCGGCCGGGCGCTGCTCTACCCGCCCGACGACGACGTGGCCGCGGCGGTGGACCTGGCCGGATCGCTGCTGCCCACCGGGCAGGACGCGTGAGGACCGGCGACGCCCACCTGCCCTGGGGCGGCACCGTGCGACCGCCCTGGGCGCTGGAGGTCACCCCCGAGCGGGCCGGGTGGACCTATGCCGGGCTGCGGGTGCTCACCCTGCCCGCCGGCGGCGCCGTCAGCTTCGCCACCGGCGACGAGGAGATGCTGGTCCTGCCGCTGGCCGGCGCCGCCACCGTGCACTGCGACGGGTTGCGCTTCACCCTGAGCGGGCGCGAGTCGGTGTTCGCCGCGGTCACCGACTTCGCCTACCTGCCCCGGGACGCCGAGGTGACGATCCGCGGCACGGGCCGCTTCGCGCTGCCGTCGGCGCGGGCCACCCGCCGGCTGTCGCCCCGCTACGGCGCGGCCCGGGACGTGCCGGTGGAACTGCGCGGCGCCGGGCCGGCCAGCCGGCAGGTCAACAACTTCTGCGCGCCGGACGCCTTCGACTGCGACCGGCTGGTCGCCGTGGAGGTGCTCACCCCCGGCGGCAACTGGTCGTCGTACCCGCCGCACAAGCACGAGCAGGACCGGGCGTACGACGACGGGCGGGTGGAGGCGGCGCTGGAGGAGGTCTACTACTTCGAGGTGGCCGGCGGCGAGCCCGGCGAGGGTCCGGTGGGCTACCAGCGGGTCTACGGCACCGCCGAGCGGCCCGTCGACGTGCTCGCCGAGGTGCGCACCGGTGACGTGGTGCTCGTCCCGTACGGCTACCACGGGCCGTCGATGGCCGCCCCGGGCTACGACCTGTACTACCTGAACGTGCTGGCCGGACCGGGCGCCGCCCGGACCATGGCCTGTGTGGACGATCCCCGGCACGGCTGGATCCGGGGCAGCTGGGCGGGCCAGCCGGTGGACCCGAGGCTGCCGCTGACCCGGCCCGGAACGAAAGAGGCGTGATGCCCAGGTTGACGGTGGCGCAGGCGGTGGTGGCGTTCCTGGCCCGGCAGTGGTCGGAGCGCGACGGGCGGCGGCAACGGCTCATCCCGGCCTGCTTCGGCATCTTCGGCCACGGCAACGTCGCGGGGATCGGCGAGGCGCTGGCCACCGCCGGCGCCGACCTGCCGTACCACCTCTGCCGCACCGAGCAGGGCATGGTGCACACGGCGGCGGCGTACGCCCGGATGACCGACCGGCTCAGCACCCTGGCCTGCACCACCTCGATCGGCCCCGGCGCGACCAACCTGGTCACCGGCGCCGCCGGCGCCACCATCAACCGGCTGCCGGTGCTGCTGCTGCCCGGCGACATCTTCGCCACCCGGGTGGCCAACCCGGTGCTCCAGGAGCTGGAGGATCCGCGCTCCTACGACATCAGCGTCACCGACGCGCTGCGGCCGGTCTCCCGCTACTGGGACCGGATCAACCGGCCGGAGCAGCTGCCGGCGGCGCTGCTGGCCGCCATGCGGGTGCTCACCGACCCGGCGGAGACCGGCGCGGTCACCCTGGCGCTGCCGCAGGACGTGCAGGCCGAGGCGTACGACTGGCCCGACGAGCTGTTCGCCGAACGGGTCTGGCCCGTGCCGCGCCCCCGTGCCGACGGTGCCGCGCTGGCCCGGGCGGCCGGGATCGTACGGGCGGCCCGGCGGCCGCTGGTGGTGGCCGGCGGTGGGGTGATCTACAGCGGGGCCACCGGGGCGCTGCGCCGGTTCGCCGAGGAGCACGGGGTGCCGGTGGCCGAGTCCCAGGCCGGCACCGGCGCGCTGCGGCACGACCATCCGCTCGCGCTCGGCGCGGTGGGCGTCACCGGGACCACCGCGGCCAACGAGATCGCCGCCGGCGCGGACGTGGTGATCGGGGTGGGCACCCGCTACAGCGACTTCACCACCGCCTCCGGCACCCTGTTCGGCGACGGCGTGCGCTTCGTCAACCTGAACGTCACCGGGTTCGACGCGGCGAAACTGTCCGGCACGCAGGTCGTGGGCGACGCGCGGGAGAGCCTCGCGGCCCTCGACGAGGCCTGCGCCGGCTGGGCCACCGAGCCGACTTACCGGGACTCGGTGACCCGGCTGCGCGAGCGCTGGACGGCCGTGGCGGACCGCGCGCGGCACGCCGCCCCGGACGCGCGGCCCACCCAGACCGCGGTGATCGGCGCCGTCAACGACGCGGCCGGGCCGCGCGGCGTGGTGGTGTGCGCGGCCGGGTCGATGCCCGGCGACCTGCACCGGCTGTGGCGCAGCGCCGACCCCAAGAGCTACCACGTCGAGTACGGCTACTCGTGCATGGGCTACGAGATCGCCGGCGGGATCGGGGTGAAGCTGGCCGCGCCGGAGCGTGAGGTGTTCGTGCTGGTCGGCGACGGCTCCTACCTCATGCTGCCGAGCGAGCTGGCCACCGCGGTCGCCGAGGGAGTCAAGCTGGTCGTGGTGCTGGTCGACAACTCCGGCTTCGCCTCGATCGGCCGGCTGTCGGAGAGCGTCGGCGCGCAGCGACTCGGCACCGCCTACACCGACCGCGCCGGGGAGCCGCTGCCGATCGACCTCGGCGCCAACGCGGCCAGCCTCGGCGCCGACCTCATCCGGGTGTCCACCATGGCGCAGCTCCGGTCGGCGCTGGCGACGGCGACGGCGGCGACCCGGACCACCGTGGTGCACGTGCGGACCGACCGGTTCGAGGCCGGCCCGGACGCGGGCGCCTGGTGGGACGTGCCGGTCGCCGAGGTCTCGACCACGCCGGAGGGGCGGGCCGCCCGGGCCGCGTACGAGGCGGGGCGCAAGAACCGGCGCACCCACCTGCGACCCGCCTGACCGTCGTACGAGGTTGACGCCGTCGCCCACCATGACGGCATGCGCACCTGGCAGCGCCCGTACTCCCTCGACATCGCGACCGGATTCGCGGTGCTGGGGCTGGTCGGTGTCGCCGGCTTCGCGACGTTCTTCGTGATCATGTTCGTGCGCGGCCCGGTGCCGACGCCGGTGGCGATCCTCTTCCCGGTATGGCTTGTCGTCGTCGTGGCCGTCACGGCGCGGCAGGCGATGCTCGGGGTCTACGTCAGCGACGGTGGCATCCGGTCCCGCAGCCTCCTGCGCACGGCCACGGTGCCGTGGGCGTCGGTCGCGGAGATCCACAGCGGGACGGCCACCGTGGCGGGCCTCGACATGGGCCGCCCGGCGATCGTCATCGAGCGGACCGACGGGGTCTCGATACAGACCCCGCTGCAGCGCGGCGACCTGTTCCGGCCGTTCACGTTCCGGCCCGAACTGGGCCGGCTCGCCACGTGGCCGGAACACTACGACGAGATCCTCACGACGCTGCGGGCGCACCACCGCGACGCCCAATGCCGGCAGACCGCATCCGCGGCCCCGCCGGCGCAGCCGCCCGCCGCCGCGCCGACGACCGCATCCGCGCGAACCGGCCGGACACGCACGGCCGGCGCTGCCCTGACGGCCGACAAGCGGCGCGATCTCCACGCGCTGATCCGGCAACACCAGCGTGGCGCGTTCACCGACGCCGAGTTCGCCGCCGAACTGGCCAAGATCCACGACACCGGCCAGGGCGACGACATCCGTCGGTGAGCCGGTTCGGCCCCGGCCTGTCACGATGGGCGCCTGACCGGACATGGGATGGACGTGAGCTCCGGGACCGAACACGAGGACCGCTTCCGACGCGTCTACGCCGCCGACTTCGAGCCGCTGCTGGCGTACGCCCTGCGGCGCGTCGCGCACCCCGAGGACGCGGCCGACGTCGTCGCCGAGACCTTTCTCGTCGCCTGGCGGCGAAGACGCGACCTGCCGGCCGACGACGAGGCCCGGCTCTGGCTGTACGGCGTCGCCCGCCGGGTGCTCGCCAACCACCACCGCGGCGGCGTACGCCGGCAGCGGCTGGGCGAGCGGCTGCGCCAACGGATCACCGCGGCGATCGGCGCCGACCCGGGCAGCGAGGTGCCCGAACGGCTCGCCGTCCAGGCCGCGCTGGCCCGGCTGAACGAGCTGGACCGGGAGGTGCTGCTGCTCACCGTCTGGGAGGGCCTGGAGCCCCGCGAGGCGGCCGAGGTCCTTCAGGTGAGCCCCGCCGCGGTCCGTACCCGCCTGTCGCGGGCGCGAGCCAGGCTGCGCGATCTCGTCGGTGACGACCTCGGCCCACCCGGACATGTACTCGACGTCCTGACCGTACCCGCCCCGAAGGAGGGCAGATGACCGAGGAGCAGCTCGACCGGATGGTCCGAGACGCCGACCCCTGCCGAGCCGGTGTCATCGCGCACCTCGACGGGGCGAAGCAGGCTCTCCTGGAGGAGATCATGTCCGAGCCGACGCCCGATCGCGTCACCGATTCACCGCGGCCCCGCTCCCGGGCGGGCCGCGGCCTGGTCCGCCGCATCGCCGCTCCGCTCACCGCGGCCGCGGCTCTCGTCGGCGTCCTCGCCGTGTCCACCGTGGTCCGCGAGCCGCCGGGCGGCCGCCAGGCCGCTCCGACCACAAGCGCCGGCCCGGGTGCCGCCGTCGTCTACTCGCCGGTGGCGTTGAAGGCCGCCGAGGAGAACCCGCGGCTGCTGATCGACGAGCCCGGTTGGAAGGTGACCGGCGTCTGGGGCTTCGCCGAGCAGCAGGGCAGGACCACGTTCGCCAACGGCCGACGGCAGGTGGCGATGGACTGGTACCCGGCCGGCGAGTACAAGGGCTACCACGCCGACCGGCTCCTCGTCAGCGCCCCCGAAGCGGTGCAGGTCGACGGCTGGCCGGGTGACCTGTTCCGGTATGCCGCCACCGAGTTCGCGGCCCTGCTCCGACCCCGCGACGGTGTCTTCGTCGAACTCCGTGCCGCGGGTGGGGACCGGGCCGAGTTCGACCGGCTTCTCACCCACGTCGTCCGCGCCGACGTGCGCACCTGGCTGGCCGCGCTTCCGCCGGAGATCGTCACGCCGGCCCGGGTGGACGAGCAGGCCCGGAAGGTGCTCGCCGGCGTGCCTCTCCCGCCGAACTTCGACCCGGCGACGCTGCGGGACGTCGGCACCAACGACCCCTACCAGTTCCGGGCCAGGGTGCTCTCGCGCGTCGGCTGCGCGTGGATCGCCGAATGGGAACGGGCGACGCGCGCCGGCGACGACGCCGCGCTCCGGCGGGCCGGCGACGCGCTGCGCAGCAGCCACAAGTGGCAGGTGCTGCACCAGATGAACGACGAGGGCGACTATCCGGAGGCGTTCTGGAGGGCGGCGGACGAGATCGTCGCCGGAGCGCCGCCGGCCAGGTTCACCGAGGGGTTGGGCTGCGAGGACTGACCGTCCCGGCCACGAAGGCCGCCCCGGCCGTGCCGGCACTCACGCACCGTGAGTGCCGGCACGGCGCGCCCGGTTGCCGGCACCCGGGGTGCGCGACCACGGCCGTAGGGTGGGTGCCGTGATCACCTGCGTCGTGCACTACACCATCGACCCCGCGCAGATCGAGGCGTTCGAACGCTTCGCCCGCGAGTGGATGCGGCTGGTGGCCAGGCACGGCGGTGTGCACCACGGCTACTTCCTGCCCGCCGAGGGCGCCAGCGACCGGGCCGAAGCGCTGTTCAGCTTCGAGAGCCTGGCCGCGTACGAGCGTTACCGCGCACGGTTCGGCAGCGACCCGGAGTTCGTGGCGGCCGACCGAATCCGCGACGAGTCGGGCTGTGTCCTGCGGTACGAGCGGACCTTCATGCGCCCACTCCTGCCGACCGACTGAGCGCGTTCTCCGGCACGGGTGTGGTCAGCGCAGCTCGATGGTGACGGTGGCGGTCATGCCGTCGGCGTGACGGCGGAGGCTCAGTGAGTCGGCCAGCTGATCCGCCAGCCAGAGCCCCCGACCACCGGCCTCGTCACCGGCGGACAACCGGACCGGCGGCTCACCGACGCCCGCGCCCTGATCGACGACCTCGCAGCGCAGGACGTCGCCCTGCCGCCGCAGGTGCAGGTGGCCCACCCCGCCGCCGTGGCGTACCGCGTTGGTGGTCAGCTCGTGGACGGCCAGGACGAAGCCCTCGGCCAGCTCGCCGGTCAGACCCACCGCGGCGACCCGTGCCGCGACGGCATGCCGCAGCTCGGTGATGGTGGCGGCGGTGAACTCCTGGGACAGCAGTGACGTCGACTCCCGTCGCGCGTGCCCGGCCCCCGTCGAGTTGATCTCGGCCGGCGGCCCGAAACCGCCCATGTAAAAGAGGTTACCCGCATTCCTGATATCCGCCGTCGGCGCCGGCCGGGCCCGCCCGACCCGGCCGGCTCCGGGGGGTGTCCGCAGCGCGACCAGCGCGATGTCGTCGTCGCCGGTAGCCGCGTACCGGCAACGCGGGCCGGGTCACCCGGGACACGTGCGGCAAGGAAATCGCCTCAGGCGGAAGGACGAACCGCCGAGGCGGCCAACGGCGCGAAGTCGGCCATGCGACATTGGCGGTGCAATCCGCGGAAGGTTGCCGAAAAGGCGAGCGCTCCTTCAATCCACTGATGCATTTCCGATGGGTTTCCGGGATTGCGAAAACGTCCTCACTGCTCGACGTATTGCCTGGTCAGAGCCAGGGAACCGGCAATGGTCGCACGCCGACCCGGGTCCGGTAAATGGCTGAGTCCGCTTGGTAGCAGGAGCCTGGTGAATGGGATTCACCGCCGCAGAATTCGAGTTCGACCGGGGAAAATTGTCGCCCCGGCGGCTCTCACTTCAGGAGGTCAATCCCTATGAGTCGAATGACACCGGGCGGACGCGGAGGTACGGTCATGCGCCGCACCATTGTCGCGTTGGCCGCCGCGATCGTCGCCACCGGCGCGATCGGCACCCCGGCGGTGGCGGAGGGCAAACCCGTCACGCCGTCGACCCAGCCGGCCGAGTCCGTGCCGGGCGGGTTCTCCAGCTGGCGTGAGCTGTTCTCGGCGCAGGACCAGCTGAACGCGGCCGCCGGCGAGATCACGGCCGCCCGCGGCGAAGGGTTCGCCGGCGTGGTCGCCGCGCCCGAGGAGCGCAAGCTCACCGTCTACTGGAAGGGCTCGGTGCCCGGGTCCGTCCGCGACCTGGCCAAGCGGCTCTCCGTACCGGTGAAGTTCAAGCCGGCCCGGTTCCACCAGCGCGAGATGGTCGCCGAGGCGCAGCGGCTGGCCGCGGACCCGCGGGCGGTCTCGGTGGCCGCCAAGGTCGACGGCAGCGGGCTCGCGGTGACCGTCACCGGCAAGGCACTGGCCTCGGGCAAGCGGGACCTCCTGCGCACCGCGCGGCTGCCGCTCGACGTGAGCACCGCGTCGAGCCCGACGCTGCTCAACCGGCAGAACGACTTCGCCCCCTACTGGGGTGGGGCGCGCTACTACGCCGGCGGCGGGTGCAGCACCGGCTTCGGGGTGTACTGGAACGACGCCCGCCAGATCCTCAGCGCCGGGCACTGCGGCGCGAACGGTCAGGTGGCGTACGACGGCGGTGGCCCCACCAACACCATGGGACCGATCATCAACGACTGGAACCCGCGCGACACCCTGATGATCAGGGTGTCGGCCGGCGGCCGGATCTACACGGGCGCCTACAACGCCGCCACCAGCATCGGGGTCGGCGGCGCCGCCTCGGACTACGTGGGCAACTACGTCTGCACCGGCGGCGCGTCCAGCGGTGAGCACTGCAGCCTGCGGGTCAGCGTCGTCAACCAGTTCGTCAACGTCGGCTACGTGATCGGGCCGGTGACGCAGGCCAACCACATCGTCGCCGGGGGCTGCGCCGCCGCGCCGGGCGACAGTGGAGGCCCGGTGTACTCGTACCGCTCGGACGGACGGGTCGACGCGCGCGGCACCGTCTCCGCCGGGGTGACCGGCACGGCGGTCTGCCCCGGCGTGGTCGCCAACGGCTCCAGCACCGTCTGGTACGCCCCGCTGCTGCGGCCGGTGGGTGACGCGCAGATCGGGTCGCTGACCTACTACGGCGCCTCGCTCATCCAGGGCTGAGGCTCCGTCCGGCGCCGAGCCGCATCGGCCGGCGTACCGCAGATCTCAGCAGCGTGGGCCGGTCCGCACGGGACCGGCCCACGCCGCCGCCCGGACCGCCGGGGCCTTAGGCGACCGTTAAGAAGCGGTTCCGGCTGGTTCCCCCGGCGGGCGGCGCTGGCAGACTGGGGCGATGCCCTCCGCCGATGTGCCCGCTCCGCCCGTTCCCCGCCGCCGTACCCGGGCGCTCGTCGCGGTGATCGTCGCTCTCGCCGTGGCAGCCGGGGTCGGCGCGTGGTCGTTGCGGGACCGGGTCGTCGTCGACGGTGCCGCCCCGCCGTCGGGTGCCGCCGCCGCGGTCGCCGCGGGCGGTGGCGCGGACTGCGCGGGC
The DNA here is from genome assembly GCF_053890995.1 of Micromonospora sp. I033. NCBI lineage: Bacteria > Bacillati > Actinomycetota > Actinomycetes > Micromonosporales > Micromonosporaceae > Micromonospora > Micromonospora sp. I033. The sequence goes on from NZ_JBSSLX010000033.1 coordinate 15,830, forward strand.
CGGCCGGCCCGGGCGACGCGCGAGCTGCGCGGCATGTGGATCACGACGGTCAACAACATCGACTGGCCGAGCCGGCGCGGGTTGCCGGCCGAGACGGTGCGGGCCGAGTTCCGGCGCTGGTTGGACCTGGCGGTGCGGCGCCACCACAACGCGGTCTTCGTGCACGTGCGGCCGAGCGGGGACGCGCTCTGGCCGTCGAGCTACGCGCCGTGGTCGGAGTGGCTGACCGGGCACCGCGACGGCCGCGACCCGGGCTGGGACCCGATGGAGTTCATGGTCGCCGAGGCGCACGCCCGGAACCTGGAGTTCCATGCCTGGTTCAACCCGTACCGGGGCGGCCAACCGGCCACGGTGGGCGGACCGGGTCCCCGCCTGGACCAGCTCGCGCCGACCCATCCGCTGCGGCGGCACCGGGACTGGGTGGTGACCTACCCCAGCGCCGACCGGCCCGGCAGCCGCCTCTACTTCAACCCCGGCATCCCCGAGGCGCGCCGGTTCGTCGAGGACGCGATGCTGGAGGCGGTCCAGCGCTACGACGTCGACGGCGTGCACTTCGACGACTTCTTCTACCCCTACCCGGAGGCGGGACAGGACTTCCCGGACGACGCGACCTTCGCCCGCTACGGCCGCCGCTTCGCCGACAAGCAGGCCTGGCGCCGGGACAACGTGAACACGCTGGTCCGCGAGATGAGCGAGCGGATCAAGGCGATCAAGCCGTGGGTGAAGTTCGGCATCAGCCCGTTCGGCATCTGGCGCAACAAGCGCACCGACCCGGCCGGCTCGGCCACGGCGGGCCTGCAGAGCTACGACGACATCCACGCCGACACCCGGCTCTGGGTGCGGCAGCAGTGGCTGGACTACGTCGTGCCGCAGCTCTACTGGCACATCGGATTCGGCAAGGCCGACTACGCCAAGCTGCTGCCGTGGTGGGCGGCCACGGTGCGGGGCACCCGGGTGCAGCTCTACATCGGCCAGGCCGACTACCGGGTGGGTGAGCGCGGCGCCTGGCGCGATCCGGCCGAGTTGGACCGCCAGCTCGCGCTGAACCGACGGCACGGGGTGGACGGGAGTGTGCACTTCAGCGCCCGGCAGGTACGCGCCGACAAGCTCGGGGCGGTCAGCCGGTACAGCGACGCGCACTACGCCGCTCCCGCCCTGCTGCCCACGATGGCTCAGCTGCCGGCGGCGCCGCCGCCCGCACCCGCGATCACCGGCGCCCGGCGTCAGGATGCCGGCGGGGTGCGGCTGACCTGGCGCGGCGACGACGCCACGAGCTTCGCCGTCTACCGGGTGGACGGCGGCACGGCCCGGCTCGTCGGCACCACCCGCGGTGGCGACTTCGTGGACCGCACGGCCCCGGCCGGCGGGCCGCTCACCTACTGCGTCTCCGGCCTGGACCGCAGTGCGAACGAGGGTCGGCTCAGCGCACCGGCGTCCGTCGCCTGACGCCGACCGGGGCCCGACCGGCGGCTCACCCAGTTCGTGCCTGGCGCGTCCCGCGCAGCCCGAGCAGGGCGACCGCGGCGAGGATGATGACGGCGACGGCGTACTCCTCGGCGGTCCGGCGCAGGCCGCCGCCGTGGACCACGAGGAAGCCGGCGATCACCGTTGGCAGGCCGAAGCCGACGTACGAGATGATGTAGAGCAGGGAGAGCACGCTGGCGCGCTCGTGCGCCTCGACCAGCGGCGTGACGGTCTTGAGGCTGCCCTGGAAACCGCCCCCGAAGCCGACGCCCCCGAATGCGAGGCCGACGAAGAAGCCGGCGAGGGAATCGGCCGAGACCGACACCACCGTGATGATCATGCCGACGACGAGGGCGGTGATGCCGGTGAGCATGACGGTCCGCGCGGGCCGGTCACGCAGCACGAGGATGGCGGCGGACCCGAAGACGGCGAAGACGAAGATGCTCAGGCCCCCGGCCACGATCGAGGAGTCCATGAGGGCACGCACGAGCGCCGGGCCGAGCGCGGCGAAGAACCCCGCGAGGGCCCAGACGGCGAAGGCGACCGGCGCGACGGCCAGCAGGGGCCCGCGTACCGCGCGGGGCAGCCGGATCTCCGGCCGCAGGCTCTGCAGCGCTCCCGCCATCGGTGTGACCGTCTCGCGCATCAGCACGACCCCGACGCCCTGGATGAGCAGGACCACGAGCAGGACGACGTACACCAGGCGCGTCGGCGCGGGCAGGTACTGGACGAGCAGCGCCGAGAGCAGGGCACCGACCCCGGTGCCGATGCCGGGGGCGATCGCGTTCGCGAGCGTGCCTCGGGCCCGGTCGATGTCGAGCATGGCGGCGGCCGCCGCGCCGGTGGCGGCGCCGGCCGCCACGCCCTGCACGACGCGTGCGACCACCAGCTCGGGTACGCCGCCGGCGAGGACGAAGATGACCAGCGAGATCATCTGGACCGCGATCGCGGCGAGCAGGACCGGTCGCCGGCCGACATGGTCGGAGAGCTTGCCGACGGTGAGCAGGGTGGCCAGCACCGCGGCGGCGTAGACGGCGAACACCACGGTGGTGGTGATCGGCGAGAAGTGCCAGCGCGCCTGGTAGATCGTGTACAGCGGGCTCGGGGCCGTCGACGCGGCGACGAACGACACGATGATCGAGGCGAGCAGGAACAGGGCGACGTTCGACGTGAGGCGCCGCTGCTGCTGGGCGATGCTCATCGGACGTCGATCGCCGCCGCGCCGACGACGGCCCGCTCACCCTCCTGCTGCACGTAGCCGACCACCGACGCGCGCCCCGGATCGAGGTCGGGCGGCACCGTCAGGTCCACCCGCCCCTCCTCGGCGCCCAGGCCGACCGAGGTGAAGGCCCGGACCACGTTGTCCTGCCGCAGCCGGCGCCCGGCGTTCTCGCCCCGGGGGACGTCGTTCTCCAGCCCCCGTTCCACGACCGCCACGTGCAACATGCCCCGCGCCGGTGGCCGCTCGGCCCGGTAGTCCACCGCCACGTGCCCGTCGCCCGCGTTCCCGAGCGAGAGGGCGAGCGGCGTGATGGCCGCCGCCGACAGCGCGGACGCGATGGCGTCGGCCGCCCGCCGGCGGTCGGAACCGACGAACTCGGCGGTGCCGTTGACCACCATCTGCGGCGTGTAGAGGTGTCCGGTGCCGAAGGCCCGCGCGTACGCCTCCTGCCGCGCGGTGTAGGCCGCGGCCGCGTACGGATCGGGCCAGCCCAGGTGGTCCCAGTAGTCGACGTGGAAGCCGAGGGCGAAGACCGGCTCGCCCCGCTTGCGGGCGTCCCGCTCGATCTCGGTCAGCACCTCCTCGGCGGGCGGGCAGCTCTCGCAGCCCTGCGAGGTGAACAGCTCCACGACGGCGAAGCCGCCGTCGCCCGCCTGCGGCGGCGACCCGGTGAGCGAGGGGTCCGTCATGGCCTGGCTCCTCCGTCCGACGGTCCTGCTGGCGGCACTCCGATTCCCGCTGGGGGCGGGACCATTCCTGAGCGTCGCCCTCCGCCTCAGGCCGGCGCGGCGTCCAGCGCCGTCAGGAAGTCGTCCACCAGGTCGTCGGTGTCCTCGATGCCGGTGGAGACCCGGACCAGCCCGTCCCCGATGCCGGCGGCGGCCAGCTGCTCGGCGTCCACGATCCCGGCCCACATCGACCGGGGATGCACCACCAGCGTGCTGACGCTGCCCAGGCTGGCCGCCCGCTTGGCCAGCCGCAGCCCGGCCAGCAGCGCGGCGGCCCCCGCCCGGCCGGCGGTCAGCTCCACGCCGAGCACCCCGCCGAAGCCGGTCATCTGCCGTTGCGCCAGGCTGTGCTGGGGGTGGGACGGCAGCCCCGGGTAGCGGACCCGGGCGACCGCGGGGTGCCCCTCCAGAGCCCGGGCCAGCGCGAGCGCGTTCGCGTTGTGCCGCTCCACCCGCAGCGGCAGCGTGCGGATGCCGCGCAGCAGCAGCCAGGCGTCCACCGGGCCGAGCGTGCTGCCGGTGACGATCGCCGTCTGCCACACCCGCTCGACCAGCCCGGCGGGGCCGACGACCACCCCGGCCGACACGTCGGAGTGGCCGCCGAGGAACTTGGTGCCGCTGTGCCAGACCAGGTCCGCCCCGGCGCGGGCGGGCCGCTGGTTGACCGGCGTGGCGAAGGTGTTGTCGACCACGACCAGCGCGCCCGCCGCGTGGGCCGACTCGACCACGGCCGCCAGGTCGGTCAGCTCCAGCAGCGGGTTGCTCGGCGTCTCCACCAGCACCAGGCGGGTCCGCGGGCGCAGCGCACGCACGAACGCCCCGCTGTCGGTCTGGTCGACCTGGGTGCAGGAGACCCCGAAGCGCGGCAGCAGGCCGGTGGCGAGCGAGGTGGTGCCGCCGTACGTGCTGCGCTGCACCACCACGTGGTCGCCGGCGGAGAGCAGGGCCAGGGCGATCGTGCTGATCGCGCCCATCCCGGAGGCGGTGACCAGGCCCGTCTCCGCGCCCTCCAGCTCGGCGACCACGGCCTCCACCTGGGCGTGGTTGGGGTTGCCGTAGCGGGTGTAGAAGGCGCTGCCCCGGGGCTCGGTGGCGATCTCGGTGAACCGCTCGTCGGACTCGGCGCTGAAGGTCGCGCTCTGCACGATCGGGGGCGCCACCGACCCGCCGGGGACCAGGCCGTCGTCGCCGTGCACGGCGGCCGTGCCGAAGCCGGTCACGGGCGCGCCACCCGGTCCACCAGCGCGCCGTAGCTGCCCAGCGCCGCGAACTCGGGCAGCGTGAGGTCGCTGCCGTGGCGCTGCCGGAGCACGGTGACCAGCCGCAGGGCGCGCAGCGAGTCCCCACCGGCGGCCAGGAAGTCGGCGGCCCGGTCGCGCGGCGCGGCCCCCAGCACCTCCTGCCAGGCCCCGGCCACCCGGGCGGCCCACTCGCTCCGCGCGTCGCCGGCCGCCGGTCCGGCGGGGGCGACGGGCGGCAGCGGCGCGGTCGGGTCGGCGGCCAGCAGCCGGCGGAAGCCGTCGGCGAAGGCGTCGATCCGCTCCGCGGGGACGTGCCGGTGGTCGTACTGGACGGTGAGCGCGAGGCGGCCGGTCCCGGCGTCCAGTTCGGCGTCGACGGCGAGGCTGAACGCCACGTCGACCGTGATGCCCCGGCTGTCCACGATCCGGCTGCCGCCGCCGGCCGGGCCGGCCGGGAAGTGGGTCCAGTTGAAGAAGTGGTCGAAGCGGGGGCCGGCGCCGCCGGCGCGGACGATCTCGGCGAGCGGGAAGCGGTGGTGGCCCATCAGCTCCCGCTCGGCCCGCCACACCTCGGCGGCCAGCTCGGCCGGGGACCGGGTGCCCAGCGCCACGCTCACCGGCAGGGTGTTGAGGAACAGCCCGAGCGTGGCGTCGCTGCCCTCGCCCTCCGGCCGGCCGCCCACCACCAGCCCGCTGACCACGTCGTCCCGGCCGCTGAGCTCGCCGATCAGCCGCAGGTGGGCGGCGAGCAGCCAGGACTTGACCGGCACCCCGGCGGCCCGGGCCGCCTCGGCGACCACCTCGGTGGTGCCCGCCCGCAGCGGCACCCGCTGGGTGGTGGTGGTCCGGGGCTGCGCCCCGCCGAGCAGCAGCGGCGGCACGGCCCCGGCGCCGTCCAGCCAGAACCGGCGGGTGGCCGGGTCGGCCAGGGCGCGCCGCTCGGCCGCCACGTACTCCCGGAACGGCAGGCCGGGGTCGGTCGGGCGGGGCTCGCCGGCCCGCTCCCGGTCGTACCCGGCGAGCAGGTCGGTGAGGAACCGGTGCAGGCTCCAGCCGTCGAGGATGCCGTGGTACTCGGCGACGACCAGGGTGAACGCGTCGGCGCCCTCCCGCACGGCCTGCAGGCGCAGCAGCGGCGGGCGGGACCAGTCGAAGGGGCGTACCCGTTCCTCGGCGACGAGGTCGTCGATCCGCGCCCGGCGGGCCTGCGGGTCGGCGCCGGTCAGGTCGGTCACCGGCACCTCGACCGGCACCTCCGCGTGCACCAGCTGCAACGGCTCGGCGTAGGTGCCCAGCGCGAACCCGGTCCGCAGCACCGGATGGGCGGCCACCAGACCGGCCAGCGCGCGGCGCAGCGCCGCCGCGTCCAGCGGCGCGGTGACCCGGTGCGCGGTCACGTTGTGGTACATGGCCGGGTCGCCGGTCAGCTCGCCGTGGTAGACCATGCCCTGCTGGAGGGCGGTCATCGGATACGCGTCGGCGAGCCCGTCGGGCAGCCGCTCCCGGTCGGCGGCGGCCACCAGGGCGAACCGACCCGCCTCCCGCGCCGCGGGCGGCACCGCCTCGACCCCGTCGACGGTGAGCCGCCCGTGCTCGACCAGCTCGCGGATCGTCTGGTATGTGAAGATGTCGTTGAGCTGGAAGGACAGCCCCCGCTTCTGCGCCGCCACCTGCATCTGGATGCTGCGGATGGAGTCGCCGCCGAGGGCGAAGAAGCTGTCGGTCACGCCGAAGTCCGCCACCCCGAGCACCTCGCGCCACGCCTCGACCAGGATCTCCTCGGCCCGGTTGGCCGGGGTCACCGCCGCGCCGCCACCCCGCCGGTCGAGCCGGGGCGCGGGCAGCGCCGCCCGGTCGAGCTTGCCGTTGCGGGTCAGCGGCAGCTCGTCGAGGAGCACCACCGCGGCCGGGACCAGGTGGGCGGGGAGCCGGTCGGCGAGCCAGGCGGACAGTCGCTCCGCCAGCGGGCCGGCGGCCGGCGGGGCCGGCGTGGCCACCGCCGGGCGCGGGTCGGCGGCGTACTCGGGGCGCACGGCGTGCAGGGTGTGCCGGTCGGTGCCGGCGAGCAGGTCGTCCTGGCGGGTGACCACGGTGAAGCCACGCCCCTCGAAGAACGCGACCAGCTCGGCCAGCCGGCCCGCCGTGTCGGTGCCGGGCGCGTCGTGCACCTCCATGGCGACCTGCGCGATCAGCGGCCAGTGCCGGTCCGCCAGCCCGGCCAGCACGTCCGCCTCGGCGCGCTGCACGTCGATCTTCAGCAGGTCGACCCGCTCCGGGGCCAGCTCGTCCAGGACGGCCGAGAGCGGCCGGACCGGCACGGTGAGCTGCCGGCCGGCGAAGCGCTCGGCGAGCAGTTCGTCGACCCGGCCGAGCAGGACGTCCCGCTCGTCCGCGCCGGCGTCCCGCTCGTTGGTCAGGTACCGCTTGATCACCGCCACCTCGGCGTCCGGGTCGGCGTAGGCGGCGTGGCCGGACATCATCGAGTAGCCCGGGTAGTAGGTGAAGGAGACCTCCCCGGCCGCCCGGGACAGCCCGAACCCGTGCACCGTGGCCGGCACGCCGAACTCGGCGACGTTGCGCCGCAGCAGGTCGACCACCGACGGCACCGGCTCGAACGCGTGGATCGTCGCGTCGGGACAGACGGTGTGGACGAAGAGCGAGAACATGCCGATGTTCGCGCCCACGTCGAGCACGGTGGCCCCGGGCCGCAGCACGATGCCGTCGCGCAGGTACACCTGCTGGACGAAGATCTCGTCGTACAGGTAGCGGGTCTCGTGCGGGTTGACCCCGGCGATCCGCTCGACGTCGACGGTCGCCGCCGGGCCGCTCCCGGGCCGGACGTAGGCGACGAGCCGGTCGCCGTACCCGTCGTCGTCGCGGGCCACCACGGCGGCGTCGGCGACCTCGGGGTGCCCGCGCAGGACGGCGGCGACCTCGCCGGGCTCCACCCGGAAGCCGTGGATCTTCACCTGGTCGTCCAGGCGGCCCAGGTAGCGCAGCCGCCGCTCGGCGTCGAAGCGGACCCGGTCGCCGGTGCGGTACACCCGTTCGGTGCGCCCCGACGGCAGGGTCACCTCGACGAACCGCCGCGCCGTGGCCTCCGGATCGCCCCGGTAGCCGTCGGCGAGCTGCGGGCCGCTGACGCAGAGTTCCCCGGCCACACCCGGCGGCACCGGCCGCAACCGCTCGTCGAGCACCCGCACCGCCACGCCGGGCAGCGGCCGGCCGATGCTCGGGGCGTCCCCGGCGCGGATCTCCGCCACGCTGGTGTCCACGGTGCACTCGGTCGGGCCGTACAGGTTGACCGCGCGGACGCCGGGCAGCGCCGCGACCGTCTCCCACAGGTCCGGCGGGACGGCCTCGCCGCCGAGCAGCAGCAGGCCGGGCAGCCGGGCGCCCTCCGCCCCGGCGAGCAGGATGCGCAGCTGGGAGGGGGTCAGGTCGAGCACGTCCACGTCGTGGTCGGCCAGCGCGGTGGCGAGCGCCGCCCCGTCCCGCCGGACCTCCTCGGGCACCAGGTAGAGGCTCCGGCCGTGGCCGAGCTGCACGAGCTGCTTCACCGAGGCGTCGAAGGTGAGCGGGGCGTTCACCGCCACCCGCAGCCCGGGGCGGCTGCCCGCGTACACGGTCTGTTCCATGGCCTCGGCCAGGTGGGCGGCGGCGCGGTGCGACACCTGGACCGGCCGGGGGGTGCCGGTGGAGCCGGAGGTGAAGATGACGTAGGCCGGGTCGGCGGGGGCCGGCGCCGCCGGCGGCGGGCCGCCGGCCGCGACCAGGTCGTCGACGGTCACGGTCGCCGCGCCGCCGGCGCCGACCACGACCTCCGCGCCGACCGCGCGGAGCTGGGCGGCGAGGCGCGGCGCCGGGGCGTCCGGGTCCAGCGGCACGAACACCGCCCCGGCCCGCAGCACGCCGAGGAAGGCCACGACGGTCTCCCGGGACCGGGTTGCCACCACCCCGACCGGAGCGCCCGCAAGGCCGCGCGCGGCCAGCGCGCCGGCCACCCGCGCGGCCCGTTCCCGCAGCTCGCCGGCGGTGTACGCGCCGTCCGCGGCGACCACCGCCGGAGCGGCCTGGTCCATCCCGGCGAGGCCCGCGTCGAGCAGGTCGACGAGGGTACGTCCCGGCGCCTCGGACGCCGTCCCGGCCGCGTCGGCCAGCCAGCCGGCCTCCCCGTCGCCGAGAACGGCGAGCGGGGCGCCCCCGGTGAGCGCGTCGGGCAGGGTGCGCAGGATCGCCAGCAGCGTGTCGAGCAGCCACTGCCCGCCCACCACCCGCAGGGTGACCCGGTCGCCGTCGGCAAGCGCGGTGAGCTGCGGACCCCCGGCGGCCGGCGGGTCGGCGACCGTGGCGGTGACACCGCCGAAGCCGGCCACGGTGGCCGGGTCGGTGAGCTCCGGCCGGGCGGCGGTCGGCGGGTCCGCGACCATCACCGTGGAACTGCCGAAGCCGGCCACGGTGGCCGGGTCGACGGCGGGCAGCAGTGCGAAGCCGGCGACCGCTCCGGTCTGCTCGTCCACCGGGTCGACCAGGTGGAACGTCTCCTCGGCGGCGACCTCGGCGGCGCGGACCCCGGCCAGCAGGTCGGCGGGGGCGGCCGGCAGCGGCAGGGGCAGCCGCAGCGGGCCGTAGCCGCCCAGCGGGCCCACCACCTCGGCGGTGCCGTCGGCCTGCCGGCCGTCGCTCCACCGGGCCAGCACCAGGTCCGCCTCCTCGGCCCCGTCCGGCGCCTCGGCCCGGCGGGACACCGCGAGCGCCCAGGCGGCGAGCAGCACGGTGGCCGGCTCGACGTCGGCGGCCCGGGCGGCGTCGGCCAGCACGGCGGCGGGCACCGTCGCGGTGACCACCGCGCTCGGGTCGTCGCCGTGCGGGGTGACCAGCCGCGCGGCCGGCGGGGTGGGCGGCGCCTTCGGGGCCTGCTCCCGCTCCTCGACCTGCCACTCGGCGACGTCGAGGAACTGCAGCGCCTCCGGGTCCTCCGGCAGCTCCTCGCCGGCGTAGGCCCGGGCCAGGTCGGCCAGGACCAGCCGCAGGCTGGCCGGGTCGGCGATCAGCGGCGTGGCGGCCAGCTGCAGCGCGTCGTCGGTCAGCGTGACCGACAGGTCGCCCTGCGCGCCGACCGTCACGGCGCGGGCGTCGTCCACGTCCTGCAACGGCACCCGCAGCCCGGGGTGGTGCACCAGGGTCAGCCGCAGCGCCTCGTGCCGGGCCACCACCGCGTCGACGGCGGCCTGCAACCGGGCCCGGTCCAGCGGCCGGTCGAGCCGTACCCGCGCCCGGACCAGGTCCTGCTTCGCGGACCAGGCCAGGCGCTGGACCGGCGACAGACGGTATCCGTTCACAGCACACTCCGGTTGACGTAGAGGTCGGACATGGCGACCAGGATCTGCCGGTCACCGCTGAAGGGTTCCCGGCCGTGGGTGGCCAGGAAGTTGTCCACCACCAGCACGTCGCCGCGCTGCCAGGGCACCGAGACGGCGTGCTGCCGGTACAGCTCGCGGATGCCGGTGACCACCTCGTCGGGGATCGGCTCGCCGTCGCCGTGGTAGGCGTTGCGGGGCAGTCCCTCCGGGCCGTACTCCCGCAGCAGCGCGCCGGACACCTCTGCCGGCATGTTGGAGACGTGGAACAGGTGGGCGTGGTTGAACCAGACGCTCTCCCCGGTACGCGGGTGCGTGGCGACGGCCTGCCGCCGGGCCCGGGTCCGCAGCCCGTCCCCGCCCAGCCAGGTGAACTCCGTCGCCGAGGCGGCGCAGTATGCCTCCACCTCGGCCCGGTCGGTGGTCTGGAACGCCTCCTGCCAGGGCAGGTCCAGGTGCGGGCCGTAGTTGCGCACATAGCTGACGCCGTCGCGGAGGAACCGCTCCCGCACGTCGGCCGGGATCAGCGGGGTGATGACCCGCTCGCTGGCCAGCGGCGTGGCCCCGCCGCTGCCGGTGGCCGGCTGCGCGCACCAGAAGTAGAGGTGGGTGGGCCAGTTGTGCGAGTACGACATCTCGTGGTGCAGCGGGATCCACTGCTCGGCGTTGAACTCGGTGGAGGTGAACACGCGGTCGGCGACCTCGTGCCGGGGAGCGGCCCGCTCCAGGTAGCCGAGCAGGTCCGGGCTGACCGCCCGGGCGGCCTGGCTGAAGTCGTCGGGGGTGCGCACCTCGAAGCCGCGGAAGAACACCGCGCCGTAGCGGTCCAGGTCCGCCAGCAGCTCCGCGCGGCGGCCGGCGAGCCAGCCGGCCAGGTCGAGGTCGGGCACCGTGGCCTCGACGAGCAGCACGAACCGGTCGTCCACGAGCACCCGCCGGGTCACCGGCGAGGCGACCGTGCCGGTGGCGCGCCGCCGCGGCCCCGGCCCGCTCATGCCCGGCCTCCCGCCGGCACGGTGCTCGCCGCCGCCCCGAGCAGCTCGGGCGCGGCGACCGGGTCGGACATCGCGGTGAGGATCCGGCGGGGCGGGGTGAACGGCTCCCGGGCGTGCGCGGCCAGCATGTTCTCCACCAGGAGCACGTCGCCGCGCTGCCAGGCGAAGGAGCGGGTCTCGGCGGCGTACGCGGCCCGCAGCTCGGCCAGCACCTCGTCGGGGATGGCGGTGCCGTCCCCGTACGCGGTCTGGTAGGGCAGGTCCTCCTCGTCGAGGGCGGCCCGCAGGCCGGCGCTGACCTCGGCGGGCAGCGAGGTGACGTGGAAGAACAGCGCGTGGTTGAACCAGGTCCGCTCCCCGGTGACCGGGTGGCGGCGCACCGCCGGCCGGACCTGCCGGGTGCGTAGCTGCCGATCGCCCACCCACTCCACGTCGATAAGGGCCCGGGCGCAGTACGCCTCGACCTCCGCACGTGACTCGGTCTGGAAGGCGGTCTGCCACGACAGGCTGATGCCGGGCAGGTAGTTGCGCCGGTAGAGCACCCCGCGCCGCTCGAACTCGGCGACCGTCTCCGGGCGGAGCCGGGCGAGCACCCGGCGGCTGTCCGCGAGCGGCGTACGCCCGCCGGCGCCCGGCTCGACCTCGCAGTGGAACACGATGCGCAGCGGCCAGTTCACGGTGTACGACTGCTCGTTGTGCAGCACGATCGGCTGGTCGGCGGGGTGCTCGGTGGAGGTGTACACCCCCTCGGTGACCTGGCTGCGCGGTGAGGAGCGTTCGCCGTAGGAGAGCACGTCGTCGGAGAGCCCGGCCATCACGGTGCGGAAGTCGTCGGCGCCGGCCACGGCGAAGCCGCGGAACAGCACCCCACCGGCGCGGCGGGCCAGCTCGTCGACCTCGTCGCGGTGGCCGGCCAGCCAGCCGGCCAGGTCCACCCCGGGCACGTTGGCCCGCACCAGCGCCGGCAGCGGCCCGCCGGGCCAGTCCGGCCGGACGTCGACCAGGTTCCGCTCGCGGCCGCGACGGGGGATGGTCCGCGCGACCCGGTTCTGCTCAGTCATCTCTCTCACTCCCAGCGGTGTCGGCGCAGTCGGCGAGACTGCGCCGGGGGTCGGCGGCGGCGGTACGCAGCACCGCGCTGAACCGGCGGTGCCACGCGAGCACCCCGTCGTGGTCGAACAGGTCGGCGCGGTAGGTCCAGAGCGCCGCCAGCCCGTCCCGCCGCTCGTCGAGCCACAGGGTCAGGTCGAGCCGGGCGGTGTCCGGGGTGAGTTCCACGCCGGTGAACTCGACGCCGGCCGCGCCGCGGTGCCGGGCCGGCGGGGCGTTCTGCACCCCGAAGGCGACCTGGACGAGCGGGTTGCGCCGGGGCCGCCGGGCGGGCCGCAGCCGCTCCACCAGCAGGTCGAAGGGGACGTCCTGGTGGGCGGCGGCGAACAGGGTTGCCCGGCGGGCCTCGGCGAGCAGGTCGGCGAAGCCGCGCTCGGGCGCCGGTCGCAGCCGCAGCGGCAGGGTGTTGACGTGGCAGCCGACGCTCTGCTCGGCGGCGAGGCTGGTCCGGCCGGCGAAGGCGACGCCGACGAGCAGGTCGCGCCGGCCGGTGGCGGCGCCGAGCAGGGTGGCGAACGCGGCCAGTCCGACCATGTGCAGGCTGACCCGCCCGGTCCGGGCCAGCTCGCGCGCCGCCCGGGCGGTGGCGGCGTCCACGGTGGTCCGCAGCGCGCCACCGCGCGGCGGGCCGTCGCCGTGGTCCGGCTCGGTCGGGGCGGCCGGGGTGCTCCAGCCGCGTCGGGGTGGGGCGGCGGGCAGGTCGAGCAGGTCGGGGGCGCCGCGCAGCTCCGCCAGCACGTCGGCCACCGCCCGCCGTCCGGCCGGCCCGTCCAGCCAGTTCCGCTGGGCCACGGCGAACGCCGCCGGGCCGGCCACCGGGGGATCGGGCGCCACCGCGCCGTCGCCCTCACGGTCGTAGGCCCGGGCCAGGTCCCGCACGAGCACGCCGAACGACCAGTCGTCGCACACGATGTGGTGCACGACCAGCAGCAGCGCGAGCGCGCGGCCGGTGTCGTCCGGCACCAGGTGGGCGCGGAGCAGCGGGCCGGCGGCCAGGTCCATGGGCGCCCGGGTGGCCTCGGCGGCGAGCCGGCGCAGCCGCGTGTCGAGCGGCGTGCCCGGGTCGGCCGGCGCGACGGCCGGCGTGGCGTCGACGGCGGGGCGGACGTGCTGCACGGGCCCGTCCGGGCCGGACGGGAAGACCGTGCGCAGGGCCGGGTGCCGGTCGACCACCCGGCGCAGCGCCCGGGCCAGCCGGTCCGGGTCCAGCGGCGTGCCGAACCGGACCGCGAAGGCCAGCAGGTAGGAGGTGTCGGAAGGGTCGAGGCGGTGCAGGAACCAGAGCCGGGTCTGCGCGGCGGAGAGCGGGGCGGCGCCGGCCGGCGCCGGGCCGGCCGGTTCCGCGACCGGCTCCGCGACCGGCTCCGGGTCGGCGGCCAGCCCGTCGAGGTGGGCGGCGAGCGCGGCGACGGTCGGGTGGGCGAAGAGGTCGCCCGGCCGGACCGGCCGGCCGGTGGCGGCGGCCAGCCGGGTGGCGCAGCGGACCGCCAGCAGGGAGTCGCCGCCCAGGGCGAGGAAGTCGCTGCCGGCGCCGACCGGCACCCCGAGCAGCTCGCGCCAGGCGGCGGCCACCGTGCCGGCCGTGCCGTCGAGCGGCCCGGCCCCGGGCCCGGTGTCGTCGCCGAGGGTGGGTGCGGGCAGGGCCGTGCGGTCCACCTTGCCGTTGGGCAGGGTGGGCAGCCGGTCCAGCCACACCAGGGTCGCCGGGACCAGCGGCGCCGGCAGCACCTCGGCCAGCCGGGCCCGGACGTCGTCGCGCCGCTCGCCCACCAGGTAGCCGACCAGCAGCGGGTCCCCGCTCGGTCCCGGCCGGACGGCGGCGGTCGCCTCGCGCACCCCGGGCAGGGCGGCGAGGCGGCCGGCCACCTCACCCAGTTCGATCCGGTAGCCCCGCAGCTTCACCTGGTCGTCGAGCCGGCCCAGGTAGGCGAGCTGCCCGTCCGGCCGCAGGCGCACCCGGTCGCCGGTGCGGTACATCCGCTCGCCGGGCCGGAACGGGTCGGGCCGGAACCGGGCCCGGGTCTCCTCCGGCCGGTCGAGGTAGCCCCGGGCCAGACCCGCCCCGGCCAGGTGGAGTTCGCCCGGCTCGCCCGCCGGGACCGGCCGCCCGTCCGGGTCGAGGACGTACGCGCGGGTCTGCGGCAGCGGCCGGCCGATCGGTGGGTCCCCGCTGTCCGGCGGCACCTCGGCCCAGGTGGAGTAGGTGGTGTCCTCCGACGGTCCGTAGAGGTTGCAGAGCCGGCGGACGTGCGGGCGGGACCACACCCGGGCGGCCAGCGCGGCGGTCAGCGGCTCGCCGGCCAGGCAGACCGTCCGTACGCTCGCCGGCAGGGCCCCCGCGGTGAGCAGTTCGCCCATGGCGGAGGGCACGGTGTTGACCAGGGTGACGGGCAGCCGGTCCGCCCCGGGTGCGGCGAGGGCCAGCACGTCGTCCACGAGGAGCACCCGGCCGCCCCAGCAGAGCGGGCCGAAGATCTCGAAGACGGACAGGTCGAAGCAGACGGAGGTGGCGGCGAGCAGGCCGCCCAGTTCGGCGTCGTCGAAGGTCTGCCGGACCCAGTGCATGAGCACCGACGCCGAGCGGTGCTCGATGGCCACGCCCTTGGGCCGCCCGGTCGAGCCGGAGGTGTAGATGACATACGCGAGGTCGTCCGCCGTCGCCGGCACCGCCGGGTCGGTGGCGTCTGCCACCGGGTCGAGCCGGTCGACCGGGACGGCCGTGTCGGGGAACCGATCGGCGAGGTCGGCGCGGGTCAGCACCAGCCGTACCCCGGAGTCGGCGGTCATGAACGCCACGCGGGCCGGCGGGTACGCCGGGTCCAGCGGCACGTAGGCGGCGCCGGCCTTGAGCACGGCGAGCAGGGCGACCACCAGCTCGGGCGTGCGCGGCAGGCAGACCCCGACCCGGTCCTCCCGGGCCACCCCGTGCCGGAGCAGCACCCGGGCGAGCCGGTTCGCCGCCTCGTCCAGTTCCCGGTAGGACAGCGCGCGGTCGCCGTGCCGCACCGCCTCCGCCTCCGGGATGCGGGCGGCCTGCGCGGCCACCATCCGGTGCAGGCAGTCCACTGTGGCCGGACCGCCGCTCGTGGGCCGGCCGGCGCTCCGGCGCCTCGGGCCGGCGGGTCGGGTCGGTGCGCTCACCGGCGGGAACCTCCGCTCCTGAGCAGGGTCAGCTCGCGGTCGGCCGCCTCCTGCACGCGGTCCTTGTCGGTCAGGACGATCCCGCCGGGGACACTGTCGGGCAGCTCGTCCTCGACGTCGCGGATCGGGCGGTAGGCGATGCCGGCGGCGGCCAGGGCGAGCGCGCAGAGCCCGGCCACGATCGCCGCGAGGGCCATGCCGCGCCCCGGTCCGGTGCCGACGAGGCCGGCCAGCACCCCGCCGGGGGAGGCCAGCGGGGCGAAGACGTGCTCGGCGAGCGGGCCGGCGCTGAGGAAACCGGCCGGCACCATGAGCCAGGACAGCATCTGCGCCATGGACAGCACCCGGCCCTGGAGTTCGAGCCCCACCTTGGCCTGCACGATGGCCAGCCAGTGCGTGTTCACCAGCGCCGTGGCCAGGCCCATGCCGAACAGGCCGAGCGTCGGGAACAGCGGGCTCGGGTGCAGCCCGACGGTGAGCAGCGAGACGCCCAGCAGCACGACGCTGGCCAGGATGCCGGTGGTCCGCCGGGCCGTGCCGCCCCAGACGCCCATGAGCACCGAGCCGACGACCATGCCGACGCCGCTGGCGGCGAGCACCCGGCCGAGCACCGCCGGGTCGCCGAACGACAGGGTCAGCGGGGTGACCAGCACCTCGACCATGGCGAAGAAGTAGTTCAGCGAGGCGACCAGCACCACCAGGGCGACCAGGCCGTGCCGGCGGACGATGAACCGCCAGCCGCCGAGGACCGCCCGCCGGAACGGCTCCTCCCGCTTGACGAACAGGGTGTCCGGGAAGCGGACCGACAGGGTGACGAGCACCGCCACGGCGAAGGTGAGCAGGTCGATGACGACGATCCCGCGCAGCCCGACCGCGATCACCAGCGCGCCGCCGACCAGCGGCGCCAGCACGGTGCTCGTCGCCGTGCCGAGGGAGACGATGCCGTTGGCGCGCCCGTAGTACCGCTTCGGCACCAGTTGCGTGACGGCCGCCAGGTAGGCGGGGTGCTGGAAGGCGGTGGCCACCGCCGTGACGGTGATCGCGGTGAACACGTGCCAGAGCTGGAGCTGGCCGAGCCAGAGCAGCAGCGCGAGGCTCACCGTGCCGGTGGCGGCCAGGCAGTCCGCGAGGATCATGATGCGTCTTCGGTCCCACCGGTCGGCGAGCGCGCCGGCGACGGGGGAGAGGACCACGGCGGGCAGCAGCGCCAGCACGGTCGCCGTGGCGAACAGCGACACCGACCCGGTCCGCTGGTAGACCCAGAGGCTCATGCCGAAGCCGGTCAGCCCGCTGCCGATGAGCGAGACGAGCTGACCGATCGCGATCAGGTAGAACACCGCCAGGCTGGGCATCGCCCGGCGTGCGGCGGGCCGCCGGGCGGCCGGCACCGCCGGTTCCCTCGCGGGCACCGCCTCCGGGGTGGGCGCCTGCGCCGGCGCGGCCGCCGGGTCGCAGGTCGCCAGGATGATCCGCGCCACCTCGTCGGGCTGGTGCTTGGCGAAGTAGTGGCCGGCGCCCTCGATGACCTCCAGCGACACCCGGTCGGCGAAGAACTCCCACTCCAGGTACCGCTCCTGGTACAACTGCGTGGCGCGGTCGCCGGTGCCCACGACGCAGACGATCGGGGCCGACAGCTTCCGGGACAGGCCGGTCGTGTAGGCGTCGGTGTAGTAGTCCTCGCCCTGCGCGGCGTCGGCCAGGACCACCCGCATCACGAAGTCCTTCTCGCGCTCGTCGAAGACCTCGGTGAAGAAGCCCATCGCGCGCAGCCCTTCCAGCGTTCGCCGCTTCGACGTCCAGCGCTCCACCGGGAACCAGCGCCGCAGCCAGGTGAACAGCCGGCCGGGCAGCCTGGGGGCGGGGAAGTGGGCGCCGATGACCACGCCGGTCAGTTCCACGCCGGCCGCCTCGAGCCGGCGGCTCAGCTCCACCGCCTCGGCGCCGCCCACGCAGTGCCCGTACACCGCCACCGGCCCGGTGATCCCCTCGACGACCTCGGCGACGCAGCGGTCCACCAGCTCGTCCATGCCGAGCAGGGGTTCGTCCGGGCGGTTCACGTCGTGACCCGGCCGCTCCAGCGCGTACAGCGCCACGCCCGCCGGGAGGGCGTCCGCCAGCGGCTGGAAGGTGATCGCGCTGCCGCCGCCGAACGGTACGCAGACCAGCGTCAGTCGCGTCGGCGTCGCCGGCCGGGCCGGGGTCAGCTCGTGCAGCAGCCGTCCGACGGAGCCCCCCGTCGCGTCCAGGTGCTCGGTCAGGGACCGGATCGTCGGGTGGCGGAACAGGTCGAGGACGCTGATCGCCGGGTCGTTCCCGGCCAGCGCCTTGATGGCCTTGAAGGAGTCGCCGCCGAGGTCGAAGAAGTCGTCGTCGATGCCGACGCTGTCGTACCCGAGCACCGCCGCCCACCGCTCGGCCAGGGCCTTGCGCAGCGGGGTGTCCGGTGGGGTGGCGCCGACGGCGGCGCCGCCGCCGCGCCGGGGTGCCGGCAGGGCCGCCCGGTCGACCTTGCGGTTGGCGTTGAGCGGCATCCAATCGAGCACCACGAACGCGGACGGCACCATGTAGTCCGGCAGGTAGGTGCGCGCGAAGGCCCGCCACGGCGCGGCGTCGACGTCGAAGTCGGGGGTGACCTCCGCCGCCCGGTCGGCGTCCGCGTCGGGCTCCGTCCCGGCGCCCAGCGTCAGGTACGCGACGATCGCCTTCTCGCCGTCGTCCTCGCGGACCACCACGGCGGCGTCGCGGACCGACTCGTGGCGGCGCAGCACCGCCTCGATCTCGCCGAGTTCGATGCGGAACCCGCGCACCTTCACCTGGGAGTCGCTGCGGCCGACGAACTCGATGCGGCCGTCCGCGAGGCGCCGGCCGAGGTCGCCGCTGCGGTACAGCCGGCCGCCACCGTTCGGGTCGGGCACGAACCGCTGCGCGGTGAGGGCCGGATCGCCGTGGTAGTCGCGGGCCAGTCCCGCGCCGGCGAGGCACAGCTCGCCCAGCACGCCCACGGGAGTGGGGGAGAGCTGCGAATCGAGCACGTGGACCCGCATGTTGCCGATCGGGCGGCCGACGGTGAGGTGCGTGAAGCCGGGCTCGATCCGGTCCATGGTGGCCCAGACGGCGGCCTCGGTCGGGCCGTACAGGTTCCACAACGCGCCCACCCGCTCGGCCAACCGCCGGGCCAGCGGCGCGGACACCGCCTCGCCGCCGCACACGGCCGTCAGGCCGGGCATCCCGGTCCAGCCGGACTCGATCAGCAGTTGCCAGGTCGCCGGGGTGCCCTGGGCCAGGGTGACCCCTTCCGCGACGAGCAGGTCGGCCAGCCGGGTCGCGTCGTAGGCGACGTCGCGACCCACCATCAGCATCCGGGCACCGACCACGAGCGGCAGGAACAGCTCCGGCACCGACATGTCGAAGGCGAAGCTCGCCATCGCCAGCATCGTGCCGTCGGCGGTCAGGCCGGGCCGCTCGCGCATGGCGGCCAGGGTGTTGACCACGGCGCCGTGGGTCACCCGGACGCCCTTGGGGCGGCCCGTCGAGCCGGACGTGTAGATGACGTACGCCAGGTCGTCCGGCCCGGCCAGCGGCTCGGGGTCGGTCTCCGGCTCCGCGCCGGTCATCGCCGCGCCGTGCACCACCTCGCCGGCGAACCCGGCGAACCGGTCGGCGAGGTCGGTCTCGGTGACCAGGACCGCGGCCCCGCTGTGCGCCAGCACGTACCGCTGCCGCTCGACCGGGTAGTCGGGGTCCACCGGGACGTACGCGCCGCCCGCCTTGAGCACGCCGACCAGCGTGACCGGCAGCTCGTGCGACCGGCGCAGGCAGACGGCGACCGTGACGTCCGGACCGACGCCGGCCCGGCGGAGCCGGTGGGCGAGCCGGTTGGCGCGGGCGTTCAGCTCCGCGTACGTGAGCGTGGTCGGCCCGAACGTCACGGCGGGCCGGTCCGGGTTCGTGGCGACCTGGTGCTCGATCAGCTCGACGAGGGTCGGCGTCGGGCGGCCCGGTGTGGCCCAACCCGGCTCGACGGCGGTGTCGTTCCACTCGGCGACCCGGGCCAGTTCGGCGGGGGTGAGGACGGCCACGTCCGCGAGCCGGACACCGGGGTCGGCGACGGCGGCGGTGAGCAGCGTCTCCAGGTGTCCCATCATCCGCTCGGCGGTCGCCGCGTCGAACAGGTCGGTGTTGTACTCCAACCGGAACCGCAGCCCCTCGTCCACCTCGTACGCGTACAGGGCCAGGTCCTGCTGGGCGATGCCCGGCTCGACGTCGAACGGGACGATCCGCAACCGGCTCGTGCGCAGGTCCTGTTCGGGGACGTTGAGCATGTTGAACATCACCTGGAAGAGCGGGTTGCGGCTGAGGTCGCGGGGCGCGTCGACGAGGTCCACCAGCCGCTCGAACGGCACCTCCTGGTGGTCGTACGCCCCCAGCGCCGTGCGCCGCACCTGCCCGAGCAACTCCTCGAAGGTCCAGTCGCCGTCGATGACGGTACGCAACGGCAGCATGTTCACGAAGAAGCCGACCATCGGTTCGAGCTCGGCGCGAACCCGTCCGGCGACCGGGGTGCCGACGCAGATGTCGCGCTGGCCGGTGTAGCGCCAGAGCAGGGCCTTCAGCGCGGCCAGCACCGTCATGGCCAGGGTGGCGCCCCGGGCCTGGCTGAACCGGCGCAGCTCGTCGGCGACCCGCGGGGGCAGCACGTGGGCCCGCACCGCGCCGTGGAAGGTCTGCACCGGCGGGCGGGGCCGGTCGCTCGGCACCTCCAGGACGCTCGCCACACCGTCGAGCTGCCGTCGCCAGTACCGCACGTCGTCGTTGTCGGTGTCCGCCATCCGGCCGCGCTGCCAGCGCGCGTAGTCGCCGTACTGCACGGCCAGTTCGGGCAGGGGCGAGGGACGGCCGTCGAGGGCGGCGTCGTAGAGCGTGGCCACCTCGCCGGCCACGATGCCGAGGGACCAGCCGTCGGAGACGTTGTGGTGCATGGTCAGCGACAGCACGTGCCGGTCGTCGGCGATCCGGAGCAGCACGGCCCGGAACAGCGGCCCGCGGGCCAGGTCGAACGGGCGGCGGATGTCGGCGGCCAGGGCCGCGTGGACCCAGTGCGGCACCGCGTCGGCGACCGCCGACCCGACGATGCTGCGCGGCCCCGCCACCCCGTCGTCCGCCCCGGCCGGCGCGGTGCGGACCGGCAGGTCTACCGGGCCCGGCGGCCGGACCTCCTGGACGGGGTCGCCGTCGGGGCCGAGCGGGAAGACGGTACACAGCGACTCGTGCCGCCGGACCAGCTCGGCCAGCGCCCCGCGCAGCGCGTCGACGTCGAGGGCGCCGTCCAGCAGCAGCGCCGTGCTGAGGTTGTAGGCGTCCTGCGTGTAGGCCTGGTCGAGGAACCACAGCCGGTGCTGCCCGGAGGAGAGCGGCGCCGGGCCGGCGTCGGCGGCGGCGCGGGGGATGGTCGGCGCGACCGGCGCGGCGGCGGCCCGTTCGGCGGCGGCGGGCTCGACGGCGGCGACCGGCTCGACGGCGGTGGGTGCCTCGACGGTGGCCGGCAGCGCCGCCGCGATCCCGGCGACGGTCGACTGCGCGAAGACCGTCTCGAGCGGCAGCGCCACCCCGAGCCGGGCCCGGAGCCGCACCACGAACTGGGTGGCGAGCAGCGAGTGCCCACCCAGCTCGAAGAAGTTGTCGAGCGCGCCGATCGGCCGGATGCCCAGCAGCTCGGCCCAGATCTCCGCCACGCATCGCTGTGCCGGGGTGCTGGGGGCGACGTAGGCCGTGCTCAGGGCCGGGCGGTTGCCGGCGTCGACGGGCTCGGGCGCGTCCGGGGCCGCCGGGAGAGCTGCCGGCGTGGCGGGCGCGGAGTCCGCCGCGCCTGCCCGCGGGACGGGGTCCACCCAGTACCGGCGCCGCTCGAACGGGTAGCCGGGCAGGGCCAGCCGGCGGCGCGGGCCACCGTGGAACCGGCTCCAGTCGACCGGTACGCCGGACAGCCACATCCGGCCGACCGCGTCGAGCAGCGTGACGAGGTCGTCGCCGTCCTGGCGCGGGTGCCGCATCGCCGCCACCGCCTGGCCGGGCGGCAGGCCGGCCAGGCGCGCCAGGCCGCCGAGGGCGTGGCCGGGGCCCAGCTCCGCGACCAGCACGTCCTGCTCGGCGAGGAGCGCGGCGGACTCGGCGAACCGCACCGGCTCGCGCATGTGCCGCACCCAGTATCCCGGGTCGGTGACCTGCCCGGGGGTGACGGGACCGCCGGTCAGGTTGCTCAGGTAGGGGCGCTCGGGTTCCCGGAGGGCGACCCGGCGGGTGTGCTCGGCGAACTCGTCGAGCACCGGGTCGAGCAGGGCGGAGTGGTAGGCGCGCGCGACCCGCAGGGGCCGGCAGTCGACCCCGTCGCCGGTCAGCCGCTCGCGCAGTGCCCCGATCGCCTCCGGGGCGCCGGAGAGCACGCACAGCTCCGGGGCGTTGACGGCCGCCAGCGACACCCGGTCGTCCAGCAACCCGGCCACCGCGGTCTCGGGCAGGCCCACCGCGAGCATCGCCCCGGCCGGGGTCCGCTCGACCAGCTCGCCCCGGGCGCTCACCAGCCGCAACGCGTCCGGCAGGGAGAGGACGCCGGCGAGGCACGCGGCGACGTACTCACCGAGGCTGTGCCCCACCATGAGGTCCGGGGTCACCCCCCGGGCGAGCAGCGACCGGGCGAGCGCGTACCCGGTGACGAACAGCGCGGGTTGGACCAGCCGGGGGTGTGCGAGCAGCCGCTCGGCCTCGGCGTGGCCGTCGGCCGCCGGGCAGAGCACGGTACGCAGGTCGAGCCCCAGGTCGTCGCGGAGCAGCTCGGCGCACTCGTCCACCACGGCCCGGTAGGTCGGCTCCGCGCGGTACAGGCCGGCGCCCATCGCCACGTGCTGCGCGCCGTGCCCGGGAAAGGCGAACACCAGCGGTCGTCGGCCGCCGGGGTGGGCGGCGGTGAACTGCCGCTGCGGCGAATCGAGCGCGACAAGCGCGTCGGTGCGGTCCGCCGCGACGAGGAAACGCCGGTGGGGCATCGACTGGCGCCGGCCCAGGTTGGCCGCGACGTCCCCGAGGTCCACCTCGGGATGCGCGTCGAGCCAGGCGCCGAGTTCGCTCGTCCGGCGCTCCAGCGACTCGACCGTCCGGGCCGACACGACCAGCAGCTGCGGCCCCGCGGTCGGTGCGGGCGGCGGCGCGGTCGTCGCGGCCGGCGGTTCCTCCAGCACGACGTGGGCGTTCGTGCCGCCCATGCCGAACGAGCTGACCCCGGCCCGGCGGGGCCCGTCGTCGGCGGGCCACGGGCGGGCCGTGTCGTTGAGGTAGAACGGGCTGCCCGCGAAGTCGATCGCCGGGTTGGGCCGGCTCACGTTGATCGTCGGGGGCAGCGTACGGCGGTGCAGCGCCATGATCGTCTTGATCAGGCCGGCGACACCTGCCGCGGTGTCGGTGTGCCCGATGTTGGCCTTGACGGAGCCGAGGGCGCAGAAGCCGCGCTCGGCGGTGCCGCGCCGGAACGCCTCCGTCAGCGCGGTCACCTCGATGGGGTCGCCGAGGCTCGTGCCCGTCCCGTGGGCCTCCAGGTAGCTCACCGAACGCGGCTCCACGCCGGCCGCCGCCAGCGCCCTGGTGACCACGTCGACCTGGCCGTCGACGCCCGGCGCGGTGTACCCGGTGCGACGGGCTCCGTCGTTGTTGACGGCGGAGCCCCGGATGACGGCGTAGATCGTGTCGTGGTCCGCGACGGCGTCCTCCAGCCGCTTGAGCGCCACGATCCCCACGCCGCTGGATTCGAAGCTGCCGCGCGCGTCCGCGCTGAACGGGCGGCAGTGCCCGTCGGGGGAGTACACCCCGCCGTCGTGGTAGAGGTAGCCGCGCCGCTGTGCGGGCAGCACGTTGACCCCGCCGGCCAGGACCAGGTCCGACTCGCCGGCCAGCAGGCTCTGCCGGCCGAGGTGCACGGCCACCAGCGAGGTCGAACATGCCGTGGCGACGGTGACGGCGGGACCGGTGAGGTCGAGCTTGTAGGCGACCCGGCTGAGCAGGAAGTCCTTGTCGTTGCTGATGGAGAGCTGGTGCTCGCCGATGGAGCTGAGCAGCTCGGGGCGGCCGATCAGGTGATCCAGGAGGTAGGTGTTGCGACCCGCCCCGGCGAACAGGCCGATCCGGCCGGCATGGGTCGCCGGGTCGTAGCCGGCGTGCTCCAGCGCGTGCCAGGCGCACTCGAGCAGGAGCCGGTGCTGCGGGTCGAGGGTCTCCGCCTCACGCGGCGTGAGGCCGAAGAAGGCGGCGTCGAACTCGTCGATCCCGGGCAGCCAGGTGCCGGCCCGGACGTACGCGGGGTCGTCGATCCGGGTCGGGTCCGCCCCGTCGGCCAGCATCTCCTCGACGCTGAACTCCCGTACCGAATCCACCCCACCGCGGATGTTGTCCCAGTACTGGTCGACCGTCGGCGCGCCGGGGAAGCGGCAGGCCATGCCGACGACGGCGATCAGGCCGGCGGGCTGGCCGGTGCCGGCGTGCGCGCCGGTCCGGGGCAGCGCGAGGGCGGCCGGCGCGGGGTGCCGGGTGGGCGCAGTGCTCGCCGCCCCGGCGGTGGCGGTGGTGAGGAACGCCGCCAGGGACTCCACCGTGGGGTGCCGGAACAGGTCGGTGACCGTGACGATGTCGCCCAGCCGGGCGCGCAGCCGCTCGAGGACGGTCAGCAGGCGCATCGAGTGGCCGCCGAGGTCGAAGAAGTTGTCCCGCACCCCGACCTGGTCCACGCCGAGCACGTCGCGCCACACGTCGGCCACCAGCCGGTCGAGGCGTACCCGAGCCCCGTCCCACCCGGCCGGACCGGCGCCGGCGGGCGCGGCCACCGGCGGTTCCCGCGCCCCCGGCGGGCCCCTCCCCGGGGCGGGGCCCTGCCGCCGGCCGTCCGGGGGCCCACCCGGGGGGGGGCACGCGGGGGGGGCCCCCCTCCCCCTTGCGGGCAC
>NZ_JBSSLX010000034.1:0-40017 GCF_053890995.1 Micromonospora sp. I033
TCCGGAAATTTGTATAAGGGACACCCCGGCGGTGCCCCGCCCCGCCGCGCCGCCGGTCCCGGCCGCCGGCCGGGTGCCGCCCGGGATCAGTTACCCGGCCGGGGGTACGGGCGGCTTCCGCACCGCCACCGGCGTCGGCGCGGTGGCCGGCCGCGGTGGTGAGCTGTTGCGCTACCGGGTCGCCGTCGAGGAGGGCATCGGCAACCTCGACGTGGAGCGCTTCGCCCGGGAGGTGGCGGCGACCCTGGCCGACCCGCGCGGCTGGACCGGCGACGGCCGGTGGCGGCTGCAACGGGTGGGGCGCGACGGTCCGGCCGACTTCACCGTGCTGCTGACCACGCCGGTGACCCGGGGCCGGCTCTGCGCCGACACCTCCGACCACTACACCTCCTGCCGCAACGGCGACCAGGTGGTGATCAACGTGGCCCGCTGGGTGCACGGCGTGGCGCACTTCCCCGACCTCGGCGGCTACCGGCGGTACCTGCTCAACCACGAGGTGGGCCACCGGCTCGGCCGGGGCCACGAACTCTGCCCCCGGGCCGGCGGCCCCGCGCCGGTGATGCAGCAGCAGACGCTCGGCCTGCACGGCTGCACGCCGAACGCGTGGCCCCGCGTGGACGGCATGCTGCACAGTGGCCCGTCCGGCCAGTACGACGACCCGATCCCGGCGGAGGACTGACCCGGCGAGCGCGGACGAGGTGCGCTCAGGCGGGTTCCTGACATCGCGGCCGCAAATTGCAAATAGTGCCTCTGACCTGGGGTTTTGCCCATCTCCGTGGCTACGGTTGAGGGGCGCCCGACGCAGTGCGTCGCCTGGGAACAGTCCACCGTCGCCGGCTGGACTCGGTGGCAGCGGGTGAGCGCCAGGCGTACCAGCTCCGGTGAGCCGGCTGTCGCTCCGCCCCCGGTCGTGCCGGTGGGCGAACGGCAGCGGTGGCGACGGAAGGGTTAAGGGCTGTGGAAGATGAAAACAGAGCGAGCCATGAGGATCTTCCTCGATGGCGGCTGCATCATCGTGGGACTCGGCGGGATCGTCCACCAGACGACAATCGTGCCGCCCGGCCAGGCCAACGCCATTCTCCTGGGGACGTACGTGACCATCCTGGGGATCCCCGCGGGCGTTGGGCTCCTGTCGCTGCGGCGCAATGGCGGCAGCGATACGACCAGTTCGCCGTCAGCATCTCACTTGCCGGACTCGCGGCCGCCGCCATCGCCATCGCCGCCGCCGTGCGTAGGGGGTGAGTGACATGACGTCCCCGCAGTGGCACGTCGGCTCCCGTACCACCCGGGTCATGATCGCGTCGTTCCTGTTCGCCCTGGTCGCAACCATCTCATCCATGGTGTACGCAAACTCCGTGGCCCGGCACTCCGTGCAGAACCTCTGCGCCCTCGTGGTGACGCTCGACGACACCTACCGCGTCACGCCCCCGCAGACCCCCACCGGCCGCCAGATCGCCGAGCAGATGAGCGAACTGCGCAGCCGGCTCGACTGCCCGTCGCCGGCGTCCGGGCGGAGCTGAGGCCGCCGCCGGGCCGTTCCGCACGGTGCCCTCGGCAGCGGTACGGAACGGCCCGGGCGGCAGGTCAGCTCTGCGACGGCGGGTCGTGGACGTCGCAGCGGTGGCCCTGCTCGGCCCGCTCCACCGTCCGGCCCGTGCAGAGCCGCAGGTCCGGCGTGAAGCCACCCCACAGATGGTCGGCGCGGGCCTGGAAGTTCGTCCTGCCGGGGCGGCACAGGCTGGCCAGCGTGCGCCACTCGATGCCGTCCGCCGGTCCGTTGTGGGCGATCTGGACGACGGCACACCGGTCGCGGTGGTTGACCGCGAGGGTCCCGTCGACCGCGATCGGCGGGACGGGTCGTTCGGGAATGCTCATCATGAGCCGGTAGGTGCCGTAGGCCGTGGCGCCCCCGGCGGCCAACTGGAACGTGTCGTCCGCGGCGGCGGCGGGCGGAGCCGCCGCGACCACGGCGATGCCGGTGCCCGCCAGGGCACAGAGGGTTCGGAGGACAAGGCGTTTCATCGGCTACTCCTGATCGCGCCACCACGACCCGTGGTGGCGGTACGCGAAAGCGTCGCCGGCCCTTGACCGGCCGCTTTCGGAAATGGTTTCCCGGCCGTATTCGGCGGGTCGGCGAAATGCCGGAAGGAATGGACGCGCCGGGGCGTCAGCGCACGAAGAGGGTGTAGCTGGGGGCGAAGCCGGTCTGGCACCGGAACGACACCCAGACCTGGCGGGCGACACCCGCGGCGCCGACCTGCCGGCATTCGGCCCGGGCGTCGGGCACCTGGTGGAAGGCGGCGGTGTAGACCTGCTTCTCGGCCGTGTGCGCCTCGGTGCGGGGCCGGTAGGTGATGATCAGGTCGTCGCCGGCGAAGCCCGACCGCACGGAGAACGCCTCCCAGGCGCCGGCGGTCCGGCCGGCCTCGCCGATGACCGCCGCGCGGCCGAAGCCGTACGTGCCCAGCAGCGCGGTGGTGGGCTCCGATGCCGCGGCGTGGGCGGTGGACGGGGCCAGCACGGCCCCGGCGACGCCGGCCAGGACGAGGGTTCGGGTGAGCTTGGGCATCTGTTCGGGTCCTTTGCGAATTGTCGCGGGGATCTCCCGCGGTTTCTCGGGACAACCGGCGGGAGGGTCTTCTCCCGGGCGGTTCGGAAAGGACCATACGGGCCGTCCACTCCGGACGGTGTAAACCAGCTCACATTAAGTGGAGAACAATTTGTTAAGCAATTCCCGACCGGTCAGCGGGGGAACGACGCCCAGATGTTCTTGGTCTCGTCTGTGGCGTACCAGCCGACCGCGAGCGAGACCGACTGGGCCAGCATCAGCCCGCGCCCGCCCGAGTCGAGCGGGTGGACGTCGTCCAGCCCGGGGACGGTGCTCAGGTCGTGGTCCGCCACGTCGAGCAGGAAGCAGTCGTCGGCCGCGAGCAGGGTGACGATCGTCGGCGGCCGGCCGTGCCGCAGCGCGTTGGTCGCCAGCTCGGTGGCGACGAGCACCACGAGGTGGGGCACCTCGTCGAGGTCCTCGCCCTGGACCAGGCCGTGCCGGGTCAGCGCGTCGCGCAGCGAGGCCCGCAGCTCACGCAGCTCCTCGGCTGTGGCGAGCACCCACTGCTCCAGCTCGGCGGCCTGCGGCGGTGGCGGCGAGGTGCGCAACGGTCCCATGAACTGGACTTACCCTGCGTAGCCGTCCGTTAAGCCGGTCCGGACCGGCTCCCGACCGCGGCGTCCGGGAGCCGGTCCGGCCGGTCAGCGGCGGAGCAGGGCGAAGACGCCCCAACCCAGGTACTCCCGCTGGTAGCGGACGTGCCGCAGCGGGTCCTCGGTCAGCTCGCGGCGCAGCTCCCCGGCCAGCTCGTCGTCGGGGTTCGCGTCCAGCCAGCGGCGCAGGTTGAGCCAGTGCGCGGCGGCGTACCGGTCCCAGCTGTCCTGGTCGGCGAGGACCATCTCGACCAGGTCCCAGCCGCACTCGCCGAAGAGACCGACCAGCCCCGGCAGGTCCCGGAACTCCTCCCGCGAGCGGGCGTGGCAGCCGGCCACGGTCTCCTCGTCGGGCGGGTCGAGCCGCCAGTACGGCTCGCCGACCAGGACCATCCCGCCGGGGCGCAGGGCGCGCTCCAGGATCTCCAGGGTGCCGGGGACACCCCCGCCGATCCAGGTCGCCCCGACGCAGGCGGCCAGGTCGACGCGCTGCTCCGGTACGTGGGTCGTGGCGTCGCCGTGCACGAACCGGACCCGGTCGGCGACGCCCAGCTCGGCGGCGCGCGCCCGGGCGGCGGCGGTGAAGGCGCTGCTCAGGTCCACCCCGGTGCCGGTCACCCCGTGATCCCGGGCCCAGGTGCAGAGCAGCTCGCCCTTGCCGCTGCACAGGTCGAGGATCGACGCGCCGGGCCGGAGCCTGATCGCCCGGCCCAGGGTGGCGAGCTTGGCGTCGTCGAACGGGTTGAGGATCCGGAGGTCACCCTCGCGGATGGTGAAGCTACGTGGCAGATCCAAGTCGGTCACTCCAGAGGAAGGGTGTCGGAAGGAGACGCTGATCGGCTCGACTCGGCACGGGCATCAGGACACCTTCTTCAGGCAGTCGGAGTGAGGTGCGGCGGAGGCTACCGGCCGGCTCGTCGCCGGCCAAGCCAATTCGCGGTGGCTGAGCGACGGCACAGGGACGGACGGCTGGGCCGAGGTGCTTCCGGCCCCTCGCGGGGTATTGCCTTCCATGTGAAAAAGCTGAGAGATCGTTACATAGGACAGGTTTCAATGGACAAAAGCCTGGTCCGGCGCCGGGTCGTGGCGACGGCTCGGGTCACCCGGGAGCCCCCGCCGTCCCGGATGGACCGTCCGGTCGCGCGCGGCGTCGCCTCCCCGGTGGTGGGCGCGCGGCACGCGGAGCCGGTGGACGCGGCAACGGCGGTGCTCCAACCCCCGGACGTGACCGGAGCGATCTTCGTGGACGGCTCCGGACGCCGGGCGCGGCGCCTGCTCCGCGTCGCGTACGTGCTGGTCGCGGTCCTGCTGGTCCTGCTGGCGGCGTTCTGGCTGCTGCAGGGCCTGGACATCGTCGATGTGGGTGCCTGATGGGCGTCTGGCGGGCCGGCCAGCGAGTGGGCGGGACCGGCGAGGTGCTGGCGTCGCCGGCCCTGACCCCACGGCAACAGCGCCAGCGACGGCGGAACCGCCGGCGCTGGCTGCTCGCCGCCGTGGCGACGTTCGTCCTGCTCAACCTGCTGGCGATCGGCGCATACGCGAATGCCCGCTTCACCCCCGACCACCGGGCGGGTGGGCCGGCGGGTACCGACTCGGTGCCGGCGGCGGTACGCGAGGGTGGGACGGTGGTGGACTTCCGGGGCGGTCGGCTGCACGCGCAGCGAATGCCGTCGAAGACCATCGCCCTGACGTTCGACGACGGTCCCGATCCGCGGTGGACGCCGAAGGTGCTGGACGTGCTCGCCCGGCACCACACGCCGGCGACGTTCTTCGTGGTGGGCGCCCAGGTCGCCCGGCAGCCCGAGCTGGCCGAGCGGATGGCCCGCGAGGGCCACGAGCTGGGCATCCACACCTTCACCCATCCCCAGCTGGCGGACCTGCCGTCGTGGCGGCGGAAGGTGGAGTACTCGCAGACCCGTGCCGCGATCGCCCACCTCACCGGCGTGGACACGTCACTGGCCCGGCTGCCCTATTCCAGCGGCGTCGACGCGCTCGACGACGCGAGCTGGCCGGTGGTGCGGGAGACCGGCGAATGGGGGTACGTGTCGGTGTTCAACGACACCGACAGCCGGGACTGGGCCCGTCCCGGCGTCGCGTCGATCGTCCGCAACGCCACCCCGGAGGGGGACCGGGGGGCCATCGTGCTGCTGCACGACAGCGGTGGCGACCGGTCCCAGACGGTGGCCGCGCTGGACCGGTTCATCCCCGAGATGCAGGCCCGTGGCTACCGCTTCACCACCGTCTCGGACGGGCTCGGCCAGCCCGGCGCGGGCACGGCCCGGCTGGACACCGTCGACCGGGCGCGGGGGGCGCTGCTGGTCTGGGGCGTGCGGTTGGCGGACGCGACCATCCACCTGCTGTGGCTTCTGCTGATCGTGGTGGGGCTGCTCACCCTCGGCCGGACCCTCCTGCTCTTCGGGTACGCCGTCGGGCACGCCCGCCGTCGCCGAGCGCCCACCTGGTCCTGGGGTGGCGACGTGACGGACCCGGTGACGATCATCGTGCCGGCGTACAACGAACGGACCACCATCGCCGCGGCCGTGCGGTCCCTGGCCACCGGCACCCATCCCGGCATCGAGGTGCTGGTCGTGGACGACGAGTCCGACGACGGCACCGCCGAGGAGGTCGAGCGACTGGGGCTGCCCAACGTGCGGGTGGCCCGGGTGCCGGGCGGCGGCAAGGCCGCGGCGCTCAACGCCGGCGTGGCACTGGCCCGCAACGACCTGCTGGTCATGGTCGACGCCGACACGGTGGTGGAGCCGGACGCGATCCACCGGCTGGTACAGCCCTTCGCCGACCCCCGGGTCGGCGCGGTGGCCGGCAACGTCAAGGTGGGCAACCGGCGGCGACTGCTGGGCCGCTGGCAGCACATCGAGTACGTCATCGGGTTCAGCCTGGACCGGCGGCTCTACGACACGCTGCACTGCATGCCCACCGTCCCGGGTGCGCTCGGAGCGTTCCGCCGGGAGGCCGTGCGCGCGGCCGGCGGCCTCAGCCGGGCCACCCTGGCCGAGGACACCGACCTCACCATGGGTGTCCACCGGGCCGGGTGGCGGGTGGTGTACGAGGAGTCCGCGGTCGCCCGCACCGAGGCGCCGGTCACCCTCGCCGAGCTGTGGCGGCAGCGCTACCGGTGGAGCTACGGCACCATGCAGGCCCTGTGGCGGCACCGGCGGGCCCTGGTGGATCGGGGGCCGTCGGGGCGGTTCGGCCGGCGCGGACTGCCGTTCATCGCCCTCTTCTCGGTGCTGCTGCCGCTGCTCGCCCCGGTGGTGGACATCTTCGCCGTCTACGGGATGTTCTTCCTCGACCGGTACGAGACGGTCCTGGCGTGGTTGGCGGTCCTGGTGGTGCAGGTCGTGACCGCCATCCTGGCCTTCCGGCTGGACCGGGAGCCGCTGCGGTCGCTGTGGGCACTGCCGCTGCAGCAGTTCCTCTACCGGCAGGTCATGTACCTGGTCCTGGTCCACTCCGTGATCACCGCGTTCAGCGGCGGCCGGCTCAAGTGGCAGAAGCTGCGCCGCACCGGCGAGGTGGCGGCGGCGCACGCGCAGCCGGTCGGCTGACCGGCGTGGTGGTGCCGGGGCCCGCCACCCGGCGGGCGGCGGGTTCCGGTGCCGTCTCGCAGCGGTGGCGGCTGCGGACACCCGGCCGCGCCACCGGGTGGCATGATGCCCTGCGTGTCCGCCCCTCACGACCCGTACGGCAGCGAACCAGCCCCGCCCACCAGCGTGTTGCCGCTGGCGCGTCCGGCCGGCAGCCGACACCGGGCGCCGGACGACGGGCGCCGGCTGATGTGGCTCGCCGTGGGCGGAGCAGCCGTCACGCTGGTGGCCGCCATGCTCGCGATCACTCTCACCGGCGATGAGGACCCCGGCCCCGCCGCCGGCACCGTGGCGGTCGGCACGTCCGCCCCGGCCGAGCCCACCGAACCCGTGACCGACGAGGTCTCACCGTCGCCCACCGGCTCCCCGTCCCCGTCGTCGGCCGCCCCGCGGCGCACCGCCGCCCCGGCGGACCTCGCGGCCGGGCTGCGCGCCACGCTCGACGGGCTCGCGCAGCAGCGCCAGCTTCGTCCCCGGGACGCCAGGGAGCTGGGGAAACGGCTGCGGGAGGTGGAGGAGGCGATTGCCGGCGGCGAGCCGGAGAAGGCGCGGGAGAAGCTGCGCGAGTTCGCCGGGAAGCTGGTGGAGCTGCGCCGGGAGGACAGGCTGAGCGCGCGGGGGTACGACGTCCTGGTCGCCGGCGCGACGCAGCTCGCCCAGGCGTTGCCCGCCCGCTGAGCCGTCCGGCGCGGCCGCCCGGTGTTTTCCCCGGCGCCGGCCTGGGCATGGTTCCGTCGATGGACGCCGGGTCGAGGCTGGACGGCCGCTACCGGCTGCTGGACCGGCTGGGGGCCGGCGGCATGTCGGTGATCTGGCGTGCCCACGACGAGGTGCTCGGGCGGGACGTGGCCGTGAAGCTGCTCTCCCCGGAGCTGGCGGCCGACCCCCAGCTGCTGCACCGGATCCGGGCCGAGGCCCGCTCCGCCGCCCGGCTCCGTCATCCGAACGTCGTCGAGGTCTACGACTACGGCGAGGTCGCCGACGGCGACGGCCCTCCGGTGCCGTACGTGGTCATGGAGGTCGTCGAGGGGCGCTCCCTGGCCCAGCTGCTCACCGGCGGCCCGCTGCCCTGGCGGGTGGCCGTGCTGATCTGCGCCCAGGTCGCCGCGGCGCTCGCCGCCGCCCACCGCCGCGGGACCGTGCACCGGGACGTCAAACCCGGCAACGTGATGATCGCGGCAGCCGGGGTCAAGCTGGTGGATTTCGGCATCTCGGCCGCCTCGGGCGACCCGGACGGGCTGTCCGAAGGGCTGTTCGGCACTCCGGCGTACCTGGCTCCCGAGCGGCTGGAACAGGGGGCGGTGCGGCCGGCCACCGACGTGTACGCCCTGGGGCTGCTGCTCTACCGGGCCCTGGCCGGCCGGTTGCCGTGGCGGGCGTCCACCACCACCCAGATGCTCGCCGCCCACCGGTACCGGGAGCCGGCCGCGTTGCCGGACCTCACCGATCTGCCCCCCGAGGTCGCTGACCTGTGCCGGCGCTGCCTGGCCAAGGACCCGGCCGACCGGCCGCCGGCCACCGAAGCGGCTCGCGTGCTGGGCGCCGTCGTCGGGTTGCCGCCGACCACCCTCCTGCTGCCCGATGCCGCCCCGGCCAGCCGCGAGCCCACGCCCACGCGTACCTGGCTGCCGTCTCCCGGCCCGGTGGCCGCCGGCCTCGCCGCCTCGCCGCTCGTCGCGGTGCCGCTCGCGGGCTGGCGGCGGCTTCCCGCGCCCCGGCGGGCGGCCGTCGCCGGGGCGGCCGCCGCGGTGCTGTTGGCCGCCGGGGCGGCCGCCGCGCTGTCGGCGGGTGGCTCGTCCGACGACGGCACTCCGGCTCCCACCCCGGCCGCCGTCGCCGGCATCGGCCAGCGCCAGCCGGAATGCGGCGTCCGCTACGCCCTGGACCGCGCCGTCAACGGCCGGTCCTCCACCCGGGTCAGCGTCACCAACACCGGCACGGTGTCGATCGACGACGCCCGGCTGGCGTTCAGCCTCCCCGACCGGCAGCGCCTCGTGCGGGGCTCGCCCGGCACCTGGCGGCAGAGCGGTGACACGGTCCAGGCCAGCATCGGTGACCTGCCGCCGCGCCGGACCGTCACCGCCACCGTGGCGGTCACCTACCGGGAGGCCACCTCCCTGCCCGGCCAGTTCCGGCTCAACGACACGCCCTGCCGCAGCACGTTCACCGTCGCCGGGCAGACCAGCCGGCCCGCCCCCCGCTCCGACCGCACCGAGGACGACAAGAAGGGTGAGGACGGCAAGAAGGGCGAGGACGACAAGAAGGGCGAGGGCGACAAGAAGGGTGAGGACGACGACTAGCGCCCGCTCGCCGGTTGGTCCACCGGGCAGGCGTACGCGGTCCGCCCGCCCAGCTGCCAGGTCCGCACCGGGCTGCCGCAGCGGCGGCAGCGCTCCCGCTTGTACACCCACCGCTCGTCCGGCGCGGCCGGGTCGCTGACCACCTGCCCCAGGTCGCGTCCGAGCGCGAGATGGACGACGGTGAGCCGCCACAGCCGCTCCGCCGCCGGGGCGCCGACCGACCGGGCGTCCGGGTCCAGCCCGGCCAGGAAGAGCAGTTCGGCCCGCCAGGCGTTGCCGATGCCGGCCCAGACCGCCTGGTCGAGCAGCGCGGCGCCCACCGGCGCGCCGGTCGCGGTGAGCCGGCGTACCGCCTCGGCCGGGTCGGCGTCGGCGCGCAGCGGGTCCGGCCCGAGCGAGGCCCGCAGGGCGCGCTCCGCGTCCGGCGGCAGCGGCTCGCAGCGGATCGGCGCGATGAGGTCGTACGCCACCGTCGGGCCGGCCAGCCGCAGCCGGGTGCCCGGGCGGGGCGGCGCCGCCGGGTCGTCGTAGCGCAGGAAGAGCCCGCGCAGGCCGAGGTGCACGTGCAGGACCGGCGCGTCGGGAAAGTGGTAGAGCAGGTGCTTGCCGTCCGCCTCGACGGCCCGCAGTGGGCGGCCCGCGTAGGGCGCCGGGTCGAAGCGGCCCTGCGGGCTGGAGAGCGTGACGTCACCCCCGGTGAGCGCGTCGTGCTGCTCCCGGGCGTACCGGTGGATGAGGTGGCCCTCGGGCATGGTCGGCACGTACCCGGCCGGCCGGGGCGGAAACGACCGTGGGCCGGCCACACCGCCGCCGTGCCCGAGGTGTCGGCCGCGCGGATATCTGCTGTGGTCTATGTCACGTTAGCGTGCCGGCACGCCGGCCGTCCCGCCGGCGCTCCGACGGGAGAACGCCATGAAGACACCGTGGAAAGCCGCCACCGCCCTCGCCGCGGCCCTCCTCCTGGTCCTGCCCGGCGGCGTCGCCGCCCGGGCCGCGAGCACGCCCTACACCAAGACCCCGGTCGCCGGCTCGCTGCGCACCTACCCGATCTCCGCCGTGTACGTCGCCGGGGTCTCCTCCGGGGGCTACATGGCCACCCAGCTCCAGGTCGCGTACTCGGCGCGGATCCGGGGCGCCGCGATCTTCGCGGCCGGGCCGTACTACTGCGCCCAGAACAACGTCTCCCAGGCCCTCTACGGCTGCGGCGACAACATCTACCCGACCCACGTCGCCAACCTGGAGACCTACACCCGCACCTGGGCGTCCTACGGCTGGGTGGACGGCACCGGCAACCTCGCCGGCGAGCCGGTGTACGTCTACCACGGCGGCAACGACAGCACCGTGAAGAAGTCGGTCACCGACGACCTGGTCCGCTACTACCAGGACTTCGGGGCGAGCGTCCGCTACGACTCCGGCGGCGCGGCCGGCCACTCCTGGGTCACCCCGTACGGCACGGTCGGCTGCACGGCCACCGCCTCGCCGTTCCTCGCCGACTGCGGCACGGACCCGCAGGGCGCCTTCCTCGGCAAGCTGCTCGGCTCGGTCTCCGCGCCGAACACCGGCCCGCTGGGCGGCACCCTGATCCGTTTCGGTCAGGACACCTTCGCCACCAACGGCTGGGCGAACGGGCTCAGCATGGATACCAACGGCTTCGCGTACGTGCCGAGCACGTGCGCCGCGGGCACCACCTGCCGGCTGCTGGTCGCCCTGCACGGCTGCGCCCAGGGGTACGCGAAGGTCGGCACCGCCTTCGTCGACCGGGCCAACCTCAACCAGTACGCCGACACCAACCGGCTCATCGTGCTCTACCCGCAGGCGGTCGCCAGCGGGGTGAACCCGAACGGCTGCTGGGACTGGTGGGGCTACCTCGGCGCGACGAACTATCCGATCAAGGGTGGCGCCCAGGTCGAGACGATCATGAACATGGTCCGCCGCCTGGACGGCTGAGCCGGGAATCCGGCCCGTACCGCCAGGTGCGGGCCGGTGGGCTGCTGCGATACCGTCACCACGTGATGGTCGAGGAGCACTGGTGGAACGGGGTCACCGCCCCTCGTGGGCGTCGTGACGTCTACATCCGTACGGACGGGCAGCGCTGGGAGGTGCAGGCCCAGATCGGTGGCACCGCCGGCCGGTCGAAGATCCAGGAGTGCCCGAGCCGCGGCTCCGCGAGCATCCTGGCCGGGGCGTGGCGCGGCAGCGGCGCCGGCTGGCGCGAGGTGCGCCGCTGACCCTGGGCGGCGCGGTCAGTCGACGGCCCGCTGCCTCACCCTGAGCGACGGTGCTGCCGCCGGTCGACCAGCAGCATCACGACGAGCACCAGCACCACCACGCCGAGCTGCGCCCGGGCGTCCAGCCGCGTGCCGACCGGGATGGTGGCGAGCACGGCCGCGCCGGTGACCAGCCGGCTGAGCACCGGGGCGGCGTGCAGCGAGCGACGCAGGACCGCGATCCCCGCCAGGTACAGCGCGACGCCGCCGGCCAGCGCGAGCGCCGGGCGCCAGTCGGCCGGCTGCTCCGGGTGGGCGACCGCGGCGTGGATGCCGGCCGCCGCCACCACGATGCCCAGCAGCAGCGGGATGTGGCCGAAGCCGACCCGGAGGGCCAGCCGGGCCCGTTCCGTGCCGACCGCCGCCAGCCCCTCCTCCTCGCCGGGAGTGTCGGTGAAGTACGTCCACCAGAGCGCCGCCGGCAGCGCCAGCGCCAGGGCGATGACGGCCACCCCGCCGACCCCGAGGTGAGCGGTGTCCACGCCCATCCCGATCGCCACCACCGACTCGCCCAGCGCGATGATCACCAGAAGCCCGTGCCGCTCGACGAAGTGCGCCGGCTGGAGCCGGAACGCGGGCAGCACGCGCACCCAGGAGATCCGGGGCACCAGGTACGGGACGACCGACTGGAGCGCGAGCGCCCCGAGCCAGCACGCGTACCGGGCGGTGCCGTCAACGACGCCGCCCACGACCACCAGCAGCGCCGATCCCAGGTTGTACACGGCCAGCCGGGCCAGCGCCGCACCGATGTCGGCCTGGGTGAACAGCAGCAGGTGGACGCTGATCACCACGAGGTAGCCCACGCCGAAGAGCAGCCCGGTGCCGTCGAAGGCGTCCGGCACCGCGACCGCGGCGAGCAGGAAGCCGACCATCCCCACGAAGAGCAGCAGCTTCTGCGCGGGCAGCCGGGGCGGCACGTGGTTGGCCAGCCACACGTACCCGTCGAACATCCACCACAGGATGCCGAAGAGCAGCAGCACCCCGCCCAGCCCGGGCGGTGACAGGTCCTCCTCCAGCACCCGGGTGAGCTGGGTCAACGTGAAGACGAACACGAGGTCGAAGAAGACCTCGACGGCGGTCACCCGGTCGGCCGGCGCCGGGGTGCCGGTCCCCGGACGCACGGGTGTCATGAGGACCGAGCGTAGACCTCCGCCCCGGTCTCCGGCCCGTTCTCCGGCCGCCGCGAACCGCCCGCGCGCGAGACCGCCCAGAGCACCACCGCGCCGAGCAGCGCGGCCACCGGGGCGATCGCCAGCCCGTACCGGAGGTCGGTCGACACCAGCGCGCCGGCGAGCGCGGAGCCGGCGGCGCTGCCCACCACGAACGCCGTGCTCACCCAGGCGAACGCCTCCGCCACCGTGCCGGGATCGGCGAGCCGCTCGGCGGTGAGGAAGATGGCGGTCAGTACCGGCGGCAGCGCCAGCCCGCTCACCACGAGCAGGCCGGCCATCGGGACCGGGCCGGGGGCGAGCAGCAACGGCAGGAAGCCGATCGTGAGCCCGGCGGCCAGCAGCGGCAGCCGCCCCGGGCCGCCCGGCCGGGCCCGGGTGTAGAGCAGACCGCCGGCCAGCGCGCCGGCGGCCTGCGCCGCGAGCAGCCACCCGCTGAGCCGCCGGTCGCCGGCCGTCTCGGCGTAGCCGGTCACCGCCACCGCGATGCTGCCGACCGCCGCGCCGATGCCGACCACGCCGGTCATCAGCACGGTGAACCGGGGTACGCGCAGCGGGCCGGCCCAGTGCCGGGCCGCCGGCACGCCGCGCCAGGCCCGGACGGCGGGGCTGAGCGCGTACGCCGCGGTGCCGGCGAGCTGCGCCAACGCGGCGGCGACCAGCCCGGCGGGCGGGCCGGCCAGGGTCACCGCGAGGAGGGTGACCAGCGGGCCGACCACGAAGATCACCTCCTGCACGGCGATGTCCAGCGTGTAGGCCGTGGGCACCGTGGTGGGCGGGAGCAGGGCGGGCCAGAGGGTACGCAGGCACGCCTCCAGCGGCGGTGTGCCCAGCCCGGCCACCGCCGCGCCGATCACGGCACCGGTGACGTGCCCGCCGGTCAGCGCCACCGCGCCGAAGCCGAGGCCGGAGAGGACTGCGGCGCCCCACAGCACGGGCGGCTGCCGCCAGCGGTCGACGGCCCGGGCGAGCAGCGGCGTGCCGACCGCCATCCCGGCGGTGTACGCGGCCACCAACAGGCCGGCGGCGGCCAGGCTCAGCGACTGGCGGGCGAAGAGGAGCAGGGCCAGCGGCCCGCTGGCGGTGGGCAGCCGGCCGAGCTGGCTGCTGAGGAGGACCCGGAGGACCTGTGGTGCGCGCAGCACCGCCCGGATCCCGGAACTGTCGACGGACATGGGGCATCGCTCCCGGTGCGACGTGACGGGGAAAGGAGGCGTCCGGTGCCGGGCGCCTCAGGGAGCGAAGTCGGCCCGCTCGTGGTCGTTGCCGTAGAGCGGCAGGGCAGGGGGGAGCCACTGGGCGTACGCGGCCGCCGTCGCCTCCACCGGGATCACCCGCCGACGGTAACCCACCGGCGACCGGACAGAAAGCTCGGATCGTAGCTTTTGAGGGTTTATGCCCGGATAGGCTCGGGCCTGCCGTGCCGAGCCGCTGATCCGGGAGACAGCCATGTCGCATCACCTTGACACCCCGCTCGCCGCCCAGAGCGGCCAGCTCTATCTCGACGACCTCTACGTCTTCGACGGCGAGCGCGGGACGGTCCTGGTGATGGACGTCAACAGCTCGGTGACCCGGGCCGACATCAAGCCCGGCTTCCACCACGAGGCGCGGTACGAGTTCAAGGTGCACGTCGACGGCAGCGAGATGGAGCAGCTGACCTACCGGGTGGCCTTCGGCGAACTCGACGGCCAGGGCGGGCAGGAACTCACCGTGCACGCCCTGACCGGAGCCGAGGCGTACGACGACGGCGCCACCGGGACGATGGTCGCCCAGGGCCGTACCGGTGTGGAGGTGACCGGCGGCAACCTGCGCGTGTGGGCCGGCCGGATCACCGATCCCTTTTACATCGACCTGGACCAGCTCGCCACCGTCAACGACGCCTTCAAGAACGGCGCCCGGCTGGACCGCTCCGCCTGGCGGCCGGAGAACGCGAAGAACAGCTTCGCCGGCACCACGGTCGACTCGATCGTGCTGGAGGTGTCCCGGGACGAGCCGATGCTGGGCGACGGCACCCGGATCGGTGTCTGGGCCGCGACCAGGCTGGCCACCGACGCCGGCGGATGGCGGCAGATCAACCGTGCCGGCCACCCGATGATGTGGCCGATCTT
Organism: Micromonospora sp. I033; assembly: GCF_053890995.1. Taxonomy (NCBI): domain Bacteria; kingdom Bacillati; phylum Actinomycetota; class Actinomycetes; order Micromonosporales; family Micromonosporaceae; genus Micromonospora; species Micromonospora sp. I033. The sequence continues at coordinate 14,654 of NZ_JBSSLX010000034.1, forward strand.
CTGGCCCACCGACACCGACTTCTCGAACCCCGCGAACACCCGGCACCCCTGCGAGGACCTGCGGGCCGACGGCGAGGAGATCGCCTCGACGGTCGCCCGGGTGGTGGCGGCCAACGGCACCGCGCCCGACCCGGAGGCGTACGGGTGGAGCGTGGCCCGCGACGTCTACCCGGACCTGCTCTCCTACCAGGTCGGCACCCCGGCGAACTACGGGTTCGCCGCCCGCAACGGGCGCACGATGGCCGACAACGCGCCCGAGGTGATGTTCTCCCTGGTGCTCAACACCGGGATGACCTCCGGCCTCACCCCCGACGTCACGAAGGACGCCCGCGCCACCTCCTTCCCGTACGTGGTCCCCGCCGGGCGGTGAGTCCCTGAGCGCGGGTGGGCCCGCACCCGCCGTTCGGCCCCCGACGGTGCCGCGACTGCTGGTGCTGCTGGCCGTCGCGTCGGGCGTGCTGGACGTGGTCTGCGTGACCCGCCTCGGCGGCTTCTTCGCCAGCGTGATCACCGGGAACCTGGTGCAGGTCGGCCGGGCCCTCGCCGCCGCTGACCTCCGCGCCCTGGCCGGTGGTGCCGTCGCGGTGGGCGGGTACGCGGCCGGGGTCGGCGCCGGCAGCCAGGCGTTGCACCGCGCCGGGCAGGGCTGGCGCCGGCGTACCACCGCGGTCGCGACGGCCGAGGCGGCGCTGCTGGTCGTGGTGGCCGCCGGCTGGCTGGCGACCGGCGCGCGGCCCGGCTACGGCATCGGCCTCGTCCTGCTCGCCGGCGCGGCGCTCGGCGGGGTGCTGCTGAAGGTCGCGCCGGCCTGGGCGCCGGCGCCCGCGGCGGCCCTGGTCGTGGCGGTGGCCGTCGTGGCGCTCGCCCCGCGCCGGTAGTGCCACGTGTAGGAAATCTTCTTCATGGCTGTTGACTCAGGTGGTTTCTAACACAACAATCGCCATCTATATCGACATCCATCGTTGTCGATCACCGATCGGGAAGGAGGTATCCATGGCGGCCATACGAGGCGAAGTGTCGTGGTTCTGCTGCGGCACCGCCTGGGGACCGTGCGGCACCGCCGGGGGTGGCGCCTGCGGCACCTGCAGGTCGGGCAACTACCAGCACGCCTGGCCGAACACCTCGGACGCGTGCTGGGCCATCACCCATCCGGACACCTGCGGCCTCAGCATGAGCCGGCGGACCTGCGGCTTCCGCCACTACACCACCAACCTCTGCAACGGCGCCCGGGTCGGCACCACCATCGCCGACTGCGGCCCGCAGACGGACCTGTTCTGCGGTGAGCGCACCTGCTGCGGCTCGGCCTGCGGCAGCAACCGGATCATCGACCTGACGCCCGCGGCGTTCAGTGCGATCGGCAGTCTCTCCGTGGGGCTGCGGCCCTGCTCGGTCGACACCGTCTGAACGGGAGGGTTCCGCCATGCCACAGACCCTGGACCGCCGCCGCCTCCTCGCCACCGCCGCCCTGGGCGGCGTGGTGGGCGCCACCGGTCTCGGCTCGCTCGCCCCCGAGGCGGCCTTCGCCGCCGAGCCGGCGACCGTCGAGCCGGGCGCCCCCGACCCGAACTTCGTCGAGGGCCGGATCAGCAAGGTCTCCGGCCACCTGCTGCTGGTCACCGGATCGGACACCGTGCTGCACTCCATCCGGATCACCGACGGCACGAGCATCTGGAAACTGCACCCGACCACGTTCGACCAGGTCGCCGTCGGCGACGGGCTCTACGCCCGCGGCGTCCGGCTGCCCGACGGCACGCTCGCCGCCGACTCGGTCTGGGTCAACATCGTCAACCTGCACGCGCACATCGCCGCCGTCGGCCGCAACCTGCTGCACCTCGACCACAAGGGCCAGCGCATCGTGGCCCACGTCGTGCCCGGCCGGTCCGCCGCGGTCTACAACGGCACCCCCGCGATCAGCGACCTGTCCCTGCTCCGGGTCGGCCGGCACGTCCAGGTGCTCGGCGCCTGGCACCCGGACACCAACGAGATCGACATCGCCACCGTCTACGCCGCCGCCTGACCGGTACGCCCGACGGCTCCAGGTCGCGGCGCGGCGTCAGGCGCGTCGAGCTGGAGCCGTCGCAGGGCGGCGCGCGACGCGTGCCGCCCGGGCGTCACCCGTCGGCCCCACCCGAGGGGAGAACACATGATCGACATGATCGCGGCGCTGCAACCGCTCGTCGTCGGCGCGGTGCTGATCTGGTCCGCCCGCGTCAAGCTCGTCAACCGGCACGCCGCCGGGGCCGCCCGGCGGTCCGCGCTCGCCCCGCTGCTCGGGGAACACCGCGCGCTGCCCGCGTACCGGCTGCTCGGGGGCGTCGAGCTGACCCTCGGCGCGCTCCTCCTGCTGCCGCCCGCCCTGCGGCTGGAGACCGCCGCCGCGACCGCCCTGGCCGTCGGCTTCCTCGGCTACCTGGCGTACGCCCGCCGGACCGCGCCCACCTCCTCCTGCGGCTGCCTGAGCAGCCGCCCGACCCCGGTCTCCGGCCGCAGCCTCGGGCGGGCCGGGCTGCTGGTGGCGGCGGCCGGGCTGGCCACCCTGCTGCCCGGCGGCTGGGCCACCGCGCTCGCCGACCGCCCGCTCGCCGGCGGCGCCGCGCTGCTCGCCGAGGCGGCGGTCGTGGTGGCGCTCTCGCCCGAACTGGACGCCGCCTGGCTGCTCCCGCTGCGCCGGCTGCGTGCCCGGCTGACCAACCCGCTGCGCGGCGGATCCGGGCTGCCGCTGCTCGCCACCGTGCAGCAGGTCCAGCTCAGCGACTCCTACCGGCGGGTCGCGCCGCTGCTCCGCTCCGACGTCCGCGAGCACTGGGACGACGGCGAGTGGCGGTTCGTCGGTCACACCGCCGTCTACCAGGGCCGGCCGGCCACCGCGGTCTTCGCGGTCCCCCTGGTCGACGGCGAGCCCGAAGCGGTACGGGTCGCCGTCGTCGACGACGCCACCGGGCAGACGCTGCTGGCCCTCGCCGGGGCCGGGCAACCCGCCGGCCCGCGGCTCGACGTGGTTTCCGCGTAGCGACCGGCGGGACCACCGGGGCGCCGGTGGTCCCGCCGCCCCGCCGGGGCGGACTGCGCGTGGCGAGCCGCGATCCGGGGGTTGTGGGGGATTGCCATCATCGATGCGTGGCGTGGAATGACCTGGTTCGTCAGCGAGGTGTTCCATCCGATGACGAAGCGGCGGATCCGACCCGGCTCCTGGGTGCGGCCCGCGGCGACAACCGCACCAACCTGCTCGTCGCGGAATACAACGCGATCCGAGCCGTCATGGCACAGAAGTCCTCGGCGTCGCACGCTCTCGTCGGCGCCTACCTGACCGTGGTGGCGGTGATCCTCGGGTTCGTGGTGGCGAACCGGGCCGATCCCCGCCTGCTGCTCGCGGTGCCGGTGCTGGCGGCGATCTCCGGGATCACCATCCTCCGGCGCCGGCGCGATCGTGAGGCGGCGAACAGCTACATCCGCGACGTGCTTCGGCCGCTCGCCGTGGAATGCTCCGGCGATGACCGGATCTTCCGGTGGGACGACTTCTACGCGCAGCAGCGGGGCTCCCGTTCCCTGCTGTACGAATTCGGGCTGCAACTGGTCTTCCCGCTGTCCGGGTTCGTCTGCCTGTTCGTCACCCTGCCGCTCCTGTCCTCGGTCGGGGAGTGGCTGGCCTGGCTCACGGGAGTGAGCTTCCTCGTCGCGCTGATCTCCGCGTACGTCCACCAGAACAGGAGCCATCTCGCCCGAACGGTGTCCGGCGCCCGTGCTCTCGGCCTCCGTGCCGGGCGGCGGCTGCGACGGTGGAGCAGAGGCGGCGCTCGTTCCTGACCGGCGACCGGCCGGGCCGCGGACCCACACCGGACCATCGATCCGGGCGCAGCGCGGCGTGGCGCTGCGCCCCGGCGGGACGTCCACCTATGCCGACATCGCCGCGTACGGACAGATCGCCGGCCTGGCCGGGGCGCGGCCGGGTTGACGCAGCACCGGGCTTCGCCACATCGGGTAGGTCGTGGTGCCGTCCGGGAGAACGAACGGCTGGTGGGCGACGTAGCCGTGGCGGGCGTACAGGTCCCGGTCCGCCGCGCTGGTCGCCTCCGTGTAGGTGGGGATCAGGGCCTGGCCCATGCGCGCGTTGCTGGCGGCGAGCAGGGAAGCGGCGCGTCTGGTGCGGTAGGGCTGCGGGGCGACCGCGAAGAACGCCAGGTGGTTGTGCGGGGCGACGGGTCGGTGTGCCGCCAGCACGTCGTCGAGGTGCAGGAAGCGGTCCAGGTAGTCGGCGCAGGCGACGGCGAGGCGTTCGCCGTAGCCGGTGGGCGCGTGCATGGGGCCGTACTGGTGCAGCCAGACGGCGGCGGCGGAGTGATCCTGCAGGAGCCAGGCCTCGCCGGAGAGGAGAGCGTGTTCGGTCCACACGCGGACGACGGCGGTGAGGACGTCCCGGCGGCGGCGTTCGTCGGGCACCAGCCAGGCGCCGGTGGTGCTGGCGGCGAAGGGGCCGGCGACGAGATCGACGATGTCGGTGATGTCGTGCCACCTCGCGCGGCAGACGGGCAGGGCGTGGTTCACGGAGTGCTCCTGGTGACGGATGCGTTCGGTTCGTGGACGGCAGGTGCCGAGGTTCGTGCACGTCGGCGCCGGCGTGGCGTCATCGCGCCAACGGCGGGACCTCGTTGTGCAGCCCGGGGCGATGGCCCGGGTGAGCGGTGAGGGACGCAGGCCGGGGGGCGGGCGTCGGGGCGTGGGCGGCTCAGGGGAGCCGGCGGCGATGGCGGGTCAGCGAGCCGGGTGATGGCCCTCGCCGGGGTGATCCGCCAATGGCGCGTCGGACGCCAGCCGGGGAGCTTCCGCCGTTCCCGGCGCGGTCCCGCCCGTTCGCCGATGCGACCGAGCGGCGTCAGGCGGGTCTGGTGTCCGGCTGACTCGGACGGTCCACCAGCTCGTCGCTCCGAGCGGGGAGGCAGCCGAGAACCCGCAGCTCCGGTTCCCAGGAACGAGGCGAACCCTCGGCGGGGGCGCCGGGTGCTCCGGCACCGGTGCCCGCGCCGGCCGTGGTGGCGGGCGCGGCGGGCGTCACACCAGGGCCGTGAGCGGGCTCGCCCGGCCACTGACCGCGCGACGTGGTGTTCCCCGGTGACACCTTTTCGCGACCTGTCGACGAGTGCGTCAGCCGAGATGAGGTGGCCTGCGGGGGAACCTCCACGATCGGTGGAGCCGGGCGGGCGATCACCGGGGAAGTGCCGGTCGTCGGCGCCTGACCGGTCGTCGGCGCGTCACCGGCCGGCGCGGGCGTGCCGACGATCGGCCCAGCCGGCGGAGCGGACGGCGCCTCGGGTCCTCCGATGACCGGCTCGGTCAGGTCGAGCACCGGGGCCAGCGCGGGAGGCAACAGGTCGATGATCGGCTCGGCCACGGGCCGGACGACCTCGACGACCGGCTCCACCAGCGGCGCCGAGGCGACCTTGGCCAGGACTGGAGACGTCAGCTCCCCGACCGGACGCGTCACCGGCGTGATCGCCTCGGCGATCCCCGTCCCGTCCAACCGGGGCCCGGCGACCACCGCCGGACTTGGCGATTGACCGCCCGCCGCCGGCCGGCCCGTGCCCGCCGCCGTCGTGCCGCCACCGGTGCCGGGTGCGTCGCTCCCGTCGGCCGACGTCGTCGGCAGACGCAGCGCGGTTTCCCCGATGATCGTCCGGACGCCGTCGAGCAGGTTGTCCACCACGCCGGGCCCAGCCGGTTCGGCAGCCCGAGCGGCGTCCGGTGCGACGGCGCTGCACAGGCCCCAGGCGCCGACGAAGCCGCCGCACAGGAGCGCGCCGCGCAGCGCCCACCGAGCCAGTCGGCCTGGACACCGCGACAACGGGCACCTCCGAAGGAGCACGTGCTCACATCAAGGTCCTTGATTGTGCCCGGCGCGAGCGGTCCGGCATCGCCAACACACCGGAGGACGCTGACCGAGGAGACAGGTGTCCCGGGCCACCGGCTCTCTTCGGATGCCGTGCGGCCCCTGGTCGGCGGACGTCAACGCGGGTCACTCCCTGCCAACGCGGGTGCCCCCGCCGGTCGCTAGACTGGCCACTCGCGCCCTCGTAGCTCAGGGGATAGAGCAACGGTTTCCTAAACCGTGTGTCGCAGGTTCGAATCCTGCCGGGGGCACCAGGTCAGGCCCGGGCGTAGTGGCGGACCGTCACGCTGGCGAGGCCCCGCTCACTTCTCCCCAGAACCGTTACGCCGGGCCTGCCCGGGACCGCGGAACCGGTGCACCTCCTGCGGCCAAGTCGAGCACGGTCGCGAGCCTGCCGGCCCAGTAGCGCGCCGCGGCATCGTCGGGCACGTCCACGACGGCGAAGCCGCCGAGGTGCTCCTTGGTCTCGACGTACGGGCCGTCGGTGAAGATCAGGACAGCGTCGGCCTGCATCTCCTCGATCACGGCCCGGGCGGCCGTGGCCTTCTCGCGCAGTTCCTCCGCCGTGTGTGGTCGGGCACCCACTCATCGTTGAAGGTGATCAGGTACTCCGTCATGGCCGCACATCGGTCGACGGAGGAGACCGCCGGCTGGAAGGTCTACAACCGCCCGCCGAAGAGATCCTCCCACCGCTCTACCACGTCCCAGCCTTTTCCTTGCAGCAGAGGCGGCCACCAGACGGCGATGCCGAGAAACAGGGCAGTGACATTCAGCAGCCAGCCACCTGCCCAGCCGATCAGCAGCCCGACGCTCAACCGCCATCGGACAAATGCTGCGAATGCGGCCGCCACCAGAATGGCAAGCCCCAGAACGGCGTGGGCCAGGATGAACGTACGCAGGGCCTCGAAGTTGACCGCGAACCTACCGCCGGCTTCCAGGTCGATATCGCTGTAGCCGCCCATCCGCCATATGACAAAGGGGACGGCGGCAGCTACCACCACATGACCGAGCACGGCCGTGCCGACGCCACCGGGGACCATGCCCCGGCCCGCCCGGGTGCTCCGCCCCGTAGCGCTCTCCACTGCTTCTGACACGGCTTTCCCCGCCCGCCCTCGTGCCTGCGGCCGGCGTCGTACGCCATTGGGCGGTAGGGGCCGCCAAGGGTGTCACTCCAGCCATGTCGCTCACTCCGCAGCGAGTGTCAGCACCCGGTGGGACGCTGTCAAGCACGCACGGCTCCCGGCGGCTCCGCTGGGTCAGGGGCCGGCCAACTGGCCGCGGCGACGGAGGAGGTACGCGGTCTCGGCGGTGTTGCCGGCCAGCTCGATGGCCCGGTCGTACGCCGCCCGCGACTCCTCGCTCCGGCCCAGCCGGCGCAGCAGGTCGGCGCGGGTGGCGTGGTAGGCGTGGTAGGCCTCCAGCGGCAGACCGTCGACCTCCGCCAGCGCGACCTCGGGGCCGTCGAGCTCGGCGACCGCGACGGCCCGGTTGAGCCGCACGATCGGTGAGGGGTCGAGGCGGACCAGCCGGTCGTAGAGCGCGACGACCTGCGACCAGTCGGTGTCACGGACGTCGCGGGCGTCGGTGTGGACGGCGTTGATGGCGGCGAGGATCTGGTAGCGCCCCGGCGGCTGGCCGGCGGCGAGGCGCGCGCGGACCAGCGCGTGGCCCTCGGCGATCAGCTCGCGGTCCCAGGCGCCACGGTCCTGCTCGCCGAGGGCGACGAGCTCACCGCTCGCCGACACCCGCGCGGCCCGGCGTGCCTCGGTCAGGAGCATCAGCGCCAGGAGTCCGGCGACCTCGCCGTCCGCCGGCATCAGGGCACGGACCAGCCGGGTCAGCCGGATCGCCTCGGCGGTCAGGTCGCTGCGGACCGCCTCCTTCTCGGGGTCGGAGGCCAGGTAGCCCTCGTTGAAGATCAGGTAGAGGACGGCGAGCACTCCGGTGACCCGGGCCGGGAGGTCCGCGCGGAACGGCACGCCATAGGGAATCCTCGCCGCCTTGATCTTCGCCTTCGCGCGGGTGATCCGCCGTCCCATGGCGCTCTCCTGGACCAGGAACGCGCGGGCGATCTCGGGCACGGTGAGCCCGCCGACCATCCGCAGGGTCAGCGCTATCCGCGCCTCCATGGCGAGAGCGGGGTGGCAGCAGGTGAAGACCAGGCGGAGCCGATCGTCGTCGATGGCGCCGAGCGGCTCGGGAGTTTCGTACAGCATCAGCGCCTCCCTGTGCTTCTCCTCGCGCCTGACCTCGCGCCGGAGCCGGTCGACGGCCTTGCGATAGGCGGTCGTGGTCAGCCACGCGCCGGGATGTGGCGGGACGCCGTCGACCGGCCACCGCTCGACCGCCGACGCGAACGCCTCGGCCGCCATCTCCTCGGCGATGTCGAGGTCCCCGATCCGCCTGACCAGGGTCGCAACCACCCGGGCCCACTCCTCGCGGTGGACCCGGGCGAGCACCTCACCGGCGTCGGTCATTCGCTCAGGATCGGCCGGAGCTCGATCCTCCGGTTGCAGTGCTTCGATCCCTCGCCGGCGAGCCGGAGCGCCACGTCGAGGTGGGGTGCCTCGATGATCCAGAAGCCGATGATGTACTCCTTCGACTCCAGGTAGGGCCCGTCGGTGAACACCGGCTCCCCGTGCCGGCCGTCGACGACCGTGGCCGTGCCGGGCGACGCGAGGCCGCCGGCGAAGACCCAGTGGCCGTCGGCCTGGAGTTGCTCGTTGAAGGCGTCGATCGCGGCCATCTCCTCAGCGGTGGCGAGGCCGGCCGTCTCGTTGAGCACGGACATCAGGTACTGCGCCATCGGGATCATCTCCTGTCGTCGTGTGGCCGCCCCTCGGGCCGTCTTCCACCCCCGCTACGAACGCCGCTGCCCCCATCCGACACGCTCCGCCGAGATTTCTGATGAGTTGAGCCGTGGCGTGGTCAGGCGGGCAGGCGGTACACCGAGACGTGGGAACGGGACTCGGCCGTGAACTCGGCCCCGGACCAGTCCGCGTACCTGGCCTCCAGCTCGAAACCGGCCAGCTGACCCATCAGGTCCAGCTCGGCCGGCCAGATGTAGCGGTGCGGGCTGCGGAACACCCGCGCCTCACGGCCCTCCCCGAACCGGAAGTGGTGGGACACGACCTGCTGGCGCACCACGTCGTAGGTGTCCAGGCCGATGTAGCCGGGATCGGCGTGCCACACCGTCGCCCGCTCGCCCGGGGTCAGCTTGCGCAGCTCGGGAACCCACAGCTCGATCACGAACCGCCCGCCCGGGCCGAGGTGGCGGGCGGCGTTGCGGAAGCAGGCGACCTGTTCCGCCTGGTCGAGCAGGTTGGAGATGGTGTTGTAGACCAGGTAGACGAGGGTGTAGTCGCCGGGCGCCGTGGCGGTCGCCATGTCACCGACGACCACCGGGATCGTCGCCTCGTCGGCCTTCGTCCGGAGCTGCTCGACCATCGGCACGGACAGCTCGATCCCGGTCACCGGCACGCCGCGTTCCGCCAGCGGCACGGCCACCCGGCCGGTGCCGATGGCGAACTCGAGGGCGCGTCCGGCGCCGGCGAGCGCGGCGAGGCGGTCCACGGTGGGCCCGAGGACCTCCGGCGCGAACATCCCGCTGCCCGGTGTGTCGTAGCGTCGGGCCGTCTCGGCGTCCCAGATCTCCTCCTGGCGCATGGCGCTCACGATCGTCGTCGATGCCGGCGCTGTCCAACAGGTTTTCGTCCGCGCGCCGGGACCCCGCAGCCTGCTCGTTCCGGAAGGCCGGCGGGGAAGAAGGCGATAGCCTGCGATCGGAGTGCTGCGTGGCGTGACGATCGGGGCTCGCGGGTGCCGGGTGGTCACCGTCGGTACCCTGCTAGTCCTGGCCTGCCCGCGACGACATGGTGGTACTTCGTGAACGATCTTCGAGTGGTGGCGTTCGACCTGGACGACACCCTGGCGGTTTCCAAGTCCCAGATCGATCGTCGGATGGCGGAACTCCTCGGCCACCTGCTCACCGAGGTGGAAGTTCTGATCATCTCCGGTGGCCGGTTCGAGCAGTTCGAGATGCAGGTGCTGGCCCACCTCGACCTGACCGAGGAGCAGCGCCGGCGGCTGCACCTGATGCCGACCTGCGGCACCCGCTACTACCGCTGGATGGACGGCGACTGGCGGCTGGTGTACGCCGAGGACCTGAGCGAGGCCGACAAGGCCCGGATCGTCGCCGCGCTCACCGAGTCGGCGCAGGCGCTCGACCTCTGGGAGTCGAAGACCTGGGGCGACATCATCGAGGACCGGGGCAGCCAGATCACCTTCTCGGCGCTGGGCCAGTCCGCCCCGCCGGCCGAGAAGTACGGCTGGGACCCGGACGGCAGCAAGAAGAAGCGGCTCCGGGAGGCGGTCGCCGCGAAGCTGCCCGACCTGGAGGTCCGGGGCGGCGGCTCGACCTCGATCGACGTCACCCGCAAGGGCGTGGACAAGGCGTACGGCATGCGGAAGCTGCTGGAGTGCCTGGACCTGAAGATCGACAATGTGCTCTTCGTCGGTGACCGACTCGACGTCGGTGGCAACGACTACCCGGTGAAGGACATGGGCATCCGCTGTGTCGCCGTCACCCGCTGGGAGGAGACGGCCGACTACGTGGAGGCGCTCGTCGACGACCTGGTGAAGCTGCGGGCCGAGCCGGCCTGACCGCCGCCCCCGGAGCGAGGGCGGCGCCAGGGGCGGGAGTCAGAGGGCGGCGCGGATCGCCTCGGCGAGCGTGGTCGGGGTGCGGCCGAGCAACATGGCCAGGTCGTCGCCGACCTCCAGCTCACCCTGGGCGAGGCCCCGGTCGGCGTCGGCGAGGACGGCCGCGTACCCCTCGGGCAGGCCGGCCGTGACCAGCAGCTCGGTGTACTTGTCCACCGGCAGGTCGAGGTAGCCGACCGCGGTGCCGGTCTGCCGGGAGATCTCGGCGGCCAGCTCGCTCAGGGTGAACGGCGCGCCACCCAGCTCGTACACCGTGCCGGCCTGGTCGGTGGTGGTCAGCACCGCGGCGGCCGCCGCGGCGTAGTCCGCGCGGGTGGCGGCGCTGACGCGCCCGTCACCCGCCACGCCCGCCACCCCGTGCTGGAGGTACGTGGGTAGCTGGCCGGTGTAGTTCTCCAGGTACCAGCTGTTGCGCAGGAACACGTACGGCAGGCCGGAGTCGCGGATCAGCTGCTCGGTCGCCCGGTGCTCGGCGGCGAGCACCAGGCTGGAGGTGTCCGCGTGCGCGATGCTGGTGTAGACGACCAGCCCGACGCCGGCCTCCCGGGCGGCGGTGACCACGTTGCCGTGCTGCACCAGCCGCTTGCCGACCTCGCTGCCGGAGACGAACATCAGCTTCTCGGCACCCGCGAAGGCGGCGCGGAGCGAGCCGGGGTCGTCGTAGTCGGCCCGCCGGGTGACCACTCCCCGCGCGGCGAGACCGGCGAGCCGGTCGACGTCCCGGCCGAGCGCCACGACCTGGTCGGCGGGCACGCCCCGGTCGAGCAGCGACTCGACGATCAGGCGGCCGAGGTGGCCGGTGGCGCCGGTGACGACGATGGACATGAGCACTCCCTGTTGGTTGCGACAGCAACTGTCTTCCCAGGCCAACGGGAAGAACTCCGCCTTACTTCCCGTTGGAGAGTAGGCACCTTCAAGTTCGGTACGCACTGAAAGAGAGTGGTCACGTGCAGGCGGATCCGTTCAACAGGAACTGCGGCAGCCGCAAGGTCCTCGACCGCATCGGCGACCGCTGGAGCGTGCTGGTGGTGCTCACCCTGGCCGACGGCGACAAGCGCTACGGCGAGCTGGCCGAGCGGGTCGACGGGATCAGCCAGAAGATGCTCACCCAGACCCTGCGCGGCCTGGAGCGGGACGGCATCGTCACCCGCACCGTGCACGCCAGCGTGCCGCCCCGGGTCGACTACGCGCTCACCGACCTCGGCCGCAGCCTGCTGGATCTGGTCGCCGGCCTGGAGGCCTGGGCCACCACCCACCTGGCCGAGGTGGAGGCGGCCCGGACGCGCTACGACGCCCGGGGCTAGTTCCGGAACCGGCCGAGTCTGGCGGGATCGGTGTCGATGCGGTAGGAACGCGCAGAGAGCGCTCTCCCGTACCCACCACCGAACAGGCAGGCAGATGAGACCACTCGACCCTTCCCGCCGCCGCTTCCTGGCCGTCACCGCCGCCTCCGCGGCGTCGGTCACCGCCCTCGGGCTCCCGGCCGGGCCCGCCGCCGCGTCCCCGGCCGGCGAGGACGCCGCGGCCGAGCCCGACTTCGGCCCCAACGTCTTCGTGTACGACCCGGCCACCCCGGTCGAGGAGATCCAGTCCAACCTGGACCGGATCTTCGCCGCGCAGGAGCACAACGAGATGGGCTTCGACCGCTACGCCGTGCTGTTCAAGCCCGGCCGGTACGAGGTGAACGCCCGGCTCGGCTACTACACGACCGTGGCCGGCCTCGGCGCGCACCCCGACGACGTGGAGATCCACGGCGCGGTGCGGGTGATCGGCCAGCCCGACCCGGGCTCCGACGCCGGCATCTCCGCGCTGACCAACTTCTGGCGCTCGGCGGAGAACCTCGCCGTCAGCCCCACCGACTGGTCGAACCAGTGGGCCGTCTCCCAGGCGTCCCCGATGCGCCGGGTGCACATCAAGGGCATCCTCTGGCTGGAGCCCGGCAACGGAGGCTTCTCCAGCGGCGGCTACATCGCCGACTCCAAGGTGGACGGCATCACCATCAACGGCTCCCAGCAGCAGTGGCTGACCCGGGACAGCGAACTCGGCGGCGACTGGACCAACGGGGTCTGGAACCAGGTCTTCGCCGGCGTCGTCGGCGCGCCCGCCCAGGGCTTCCCCAACCCGCCGTACACCACCCTGGCGACCAGCCCGGTGACCCGGGAGAAGCCCTACCTGTTCGTGGACGGCGCGGGATGCTGGCGGGTGGCGGTGCCCCGGCTGCGCCGCGACACCGCCGGCACCACCTGGGGCGCCGGTGCCCCGCCGGTGCCCTCGCTGCCGCTGTCCGACTTCTTCATCGCCAAGCCCACGGACTCCGCCAGGCGGATCAACCAGGAACTCTCCCGGGGGCGGCACCTGCTGCTCACCCCGGGCGTCTACCACCTGGAGCGGGCGCTGCGGGTCAAGCACGCGGACACGATCGTGCTCGGCCTCGGCATGCCCAGCCTCGCCCCGACCACCGGCGACGCCGCCCTGCGGATCGAGGACGTGGACGGCGTCCGGATCGCCGGAGTGCTGGTCGACGCCGGGCCGGTCGAGTCGGAGGTGCTCGTCGAGGTCGGCAAGCGGCACAGCCACCGGTCGCACGCGGCGAACCCGATCTCGCTCCAGGACGTCTTCTTCCGCATCGGCGGCCCGTACGCGGGCCGGGCGGTCACCAGCCTGGTGGTGAACAGCCGGCACACCCTGATCGACAACATCTGGGCCTGGCGCGGCGACCACGGCCGGCCCGGCACCATCGGCTGGACCGTCAACACCGCCGACACCGGGGTGGTGGTCAACGGCGACGACGTGACCGCGTACGGGCTCTTCGTCGAGCACTACCAGCGCTGGCAGACCATCTGGAACGGCGAGCGCGGCCGGACGGTCTTCTACCAGAGCGAGCTTCCCTACGACCCGCCGAGCCAGGCGGCCTGGCGCAGCCCGACCGGCAACGGCTGGGCGTCCTACAAGGTCGCCGACCACGTGCGCGAGCACGAGGCGTGGGGGCTGGGCGTCTACTCGTACTTCAACCAGAAGGTGGACATCCGCTGCGACCGCGGCATCGAGGCGCCGCGCCGGGCGGGCGTGCGGTTCCACGACGCGATCACCGTCTTCCTGGACGGCAGCGGCGGCATCGAGCGCACCATCAACGAGGCCGGCACCCCGGTCGTCGGCTCGTACGGCACCAGCCCGGTGGTCAGCTACCCCTGATCCGCCGATCAGGACCCCGGCCGGCCGCGTCCACGGCCGGCCGGGGCGCGGACCCGACGATGTAACAAGAATTCGCCGGAACGCGCTGCACCCGTCACCCCGTGCGCGGTGGGATTCCCGGTCATAGGCTCGCGTACATCGAGGACCGGCGGCATCGCGGCCACCCGTGAGGGGGTGACGGACGCGATCGAGGGGGCGCGTCCGGCACCGGCCGCCGCCGTGGTCCCGCCACCAGATCCCGCACCGGAGGACCCTTTGCGTCGTTCCGCACTTCTCGCCTCCCTGACCACCGCGACGGTCGCGGCGGTCCTGGCCGGCGCCGCGCCGGCATCGGCCATCAACACCTACAACGCCCAGCCCGCGCCGGAGCGCACCGAGGTCGGCGCCATGCTGGCCCTCTGGGACCGCGACGGCGACGGTGTCTCGGAGACCATCGACTGGTACTGCTCCGGCACCATGGTCGACCGGAACACCTTCCTCACCGCCGCGCACTGCACCACCGACTGGTCGCCCGGCGTGCGCTTCTACGTCTCGCTGGCCCAGGACGTGCAGGGCGCGCTCGACGCGGCCAAGGCCGCGGGGCTGACCCCGGCGCAGACCGCCGCCGCGGTCGGCGTCGAGGGCACCGGGCACACCAGCCCGGACTACCCCGGCAACTCCGCCGACGCGCACGACATCGCGGTCATCGAGTTCTCCGACGGCCAGGCCGCCGAGCTGGCGCAGCGGTGGTCGTTCACCCCGGCGACGCTGCCCGCCGCCGGCCAGCTCGACGCGCTGGGCTCCCGCGCGCTGGACGCCGCGACCTGGGTGGTCGCCGGCTACGGCACCGAGGAGGCCGCCCGCGGGCCGGGCGGGCAGACCCACCCCGGCGGCGGCGTCCGCAACAAGGCCGAGGTCGGCTTCGACGCCCTGAACAAGACCTGGGTGCGGCTGGCCATGAACGAGAGCCGCGGCTACGGCGGCGCCTGCTACGGCGACTCCGGCGGCCCGAACTTCGTCACCCTGGACGGGCAGCGGGTGCTGGCCGCCACCACCATCACCGGCGACGGCCCCTGCTACGCGACCAACGTGGCGTACCGGCTGGACGCGCCGACCGCGCGGGACTTCCTCGACGAGTTCGTCGACCTGCCCTGAGCTGACGCACGACCGGCGGCCGGCGGGAGCACCCCCGCCGGCCGCCCCCGTCCGTCGGCCGTCCCGCTCAGGCGGGCAGCTGCTCGGCGCGGGTGATCACCTGGTCGATCAGGCCGTACTCGCGGGCCTGCTCGGCGGTGAACCAGCGGTCCCGGTCCCAGTCGCGCTGGATCTCGTCCAGCGTGTGCCCGCTGTGCCGGGCGATCAGCTCCTGCATGGTCCGCTTCACGTGCAGCATGTTCTCCGCCTGGATCGTGATGTCGGCGGCCGTGCCGCCCATCCCGCCGGACGGCTGGTGCATCATCACCCGCGAGTGTGGCAGGGCGAACCGCTTCCCGGCCGCGCCGGCGCAGAGCAGGAACTGCCCCATCGACCCGGCCATCCCGAGGGCCAGCGTGGCCACGTCGTTCTTCACGTACCGCATCGTGTCGTAGACGGCCATGCCGGCGCTGACCGAGCCGCCGGGCGAGTTGATGTAGAGGAAGATGTCCCGCTCCGGGTCCTCGGCGGCCAGCAGCAGGATCTGCGCGCAGATCTGGTTGGCCGAGGCGTCGGTGACCTCGGTGCCGAGGAAGATGATCCGTTCCTTGAGCAGCCGCTCGAAGACCCGGTCGCCGAGGGTCGGCTGTCCCTCGTCCAGCATCCAGATGCCGTATCCCATGACCTGACCACCCTCCGTGCCCGCCGGTGGGCGAGGGGCCGCCCGGCAACCGGCGGTCTCCAGCCTCCGGCGGGCGGCACCCCGCGGCCCAGGGTTTCTGCCCGGGGCAGATCCGCCGTGGGCAGAACCGGCCGGCCCTAGGCGGCGGCCAGTCGCCGCCGGCCGGCCCGGGCCCGCCGCCGGGCCAGCGTCACGGAGGTACGCGGACGGTGGCGGGCGGCCGGCGCGGAGGGGATCAGCCAGATCCGGGTGCCGGTGCCGAACGCGGTCGGGGAGGCGTACCCGAGGTCGGGGCCGACCGGTGCGGGCGCGCTGCCCGGCAGCCGCAGCGACCCGCCGAGCAGCGGGGTCGGTGCGACGGGCCGCCGGGTGGCGTGCAGCCGCGGCCCGCCGACCCGCAGGTGCGGCCCGCTCCGGGTGGCCGGCACCCGGTCCAGGCGGGCCAGCGTGACCCCGGCGGAGACCGGTGCCCGCCGCTCGACCCGGCGCAGCTCGTCGCGGGCCTCCTCCAGCAGGTCGGAGAGGTGGATCCCGAGGGCCCGGCAGATCGCCGCCAGCACCTCGGAGGACGCCTCCTTGCGGCCGCGCTCCACCTCGGAGAGGTAGGGCAGGGAGACGCCGGCCGCCAGCGCCACCTCGCGCAGGGTGCGGCCCTGGCGCAGGCGTACCCGGCGGAGCACACCGCCGATCACCCGTCGCAGCAACGACATGCGGGCCTCCTCGCGGTCGTCGTCCCCTGACGTCCCCATCATGCCCCGTCCCGGCGACGGGGACCGGCCCGGCCGGGCCGGGACCTCGCCCCGGCAGGCCGGAAGCCCGCGTACCCGCTATGTTGTGGGCGTGCAGGCGACGGTGGCGGAGCAGGGCCGACGGTGATCCATTTTCCCGCGCAACGGCGGGGGCCGCTGAGCGCGCTGAGTCTGCGCCTGCTCGCCGCCCTGGGCCTGGTCCTCGCCGTGGTGGCGGCGGTGTGGATCGACCGCGACGGCTACCGCGACGTGAACGAGGACGGCCTCACCCTCCTCGACTGCTTCTACTACGCGGTGGTCTCGCTCTCCACCACGGGCTACGGCGACATCACCCCGGCCGCCTCCTCGGCGCGCCTGGTCAACGTCCTGTTCGTCACCCCCGCCCGGGTGCTCTTCCTGATCATCCTGGTCGGCACCACCCTGGAAGTCCTGACCGAGCAGTACCGGACCGGCCGTCGCCTGGCGCGGTGGAGGAGAATCGTGAAGGACCACGTCATCATCTGCGGCTACGGCACGAAGGGCCGCAGCGCCGTCTCCGCGCTGCTGGAGAACGGTCTGGACAAGTCCAAGATCGTGGTGGTCGAGCGGAACGGCGCCGCGCTGCGGCAGGCCACCTCGGCCGGGCTGGTCGCCATCGAGGGCTCGGCGACCCGCTCCTCCGTGCTGGAGGAGGCGCACGTCCGCACCGCCAAGGCGGTCATCATCGCGACCGACAGCGACGACGCGTCGGTGCTGGTGGCGCTGACCGTCCGGCAGCTCACCGCCGGCCAGGTACGGATCATCGCGGCGGTCCGGGAGGCGGAGAACGCGCCGCTGCTCAAGCAGAGCGGGGCGCACCACGTGATCGTCTCCTCGGCGACGGCCGGCCGGCTGCTCGGCCTCTCCACCTCCGCCCCGCCGCTGATCGACGTGGTGGAGGACCTGCTCACCCCCGGCCAGGGCATGGCGCTGGCCATGCGCTCCGCCGAGCGCAGCGAGGTCGGCCGGTCGCCCCGGGAGCTGGAGTCGCTGGTCATCGCCCTGGTCCGCCGGGGCAAGGTGGTCACGCTGAACGACAAGGCCGGCGCGGTGATCGAGACCGGCGACATGCTGGTCCACGTGCGGGACGACCGGCCCCAGTCCGCGGCGACGGTCTGACCTTCCGCCGGGCCGCCCGCCGCCTCGGCGCTCAGCAGGTGGGGGGCGCTTCGTCCCCGGACGCCTCGACGCAGCTCACCGGGCGGCCGCTGGTCGCCCGCCGGAGCAGTTCGTAGAGCGTGTCCCGCTCGGCCGGCTCCAGCGCGCCGAGCACCTCCTCCTCGGCGACGGCGAGGGCGCACTCGGCCTCGCGGAGGCGCTTCGCGCCCGCCGCCGTGAGGCTCACCACGTGGCGGCGCCGGTCCTCGGGTGACCGTCGGCGCTCGACCAGGCCCTCCGCCTCCAGGTCGTTGAGCAGGCCGACCACGTTGGTGCCGTCGATCTGCAGCGTGCTGGCCAGCCCCTGCTGGCTGCTGCCGCCCGAGTCGCGCAGCACGGTGAGCGCGACCAGGTGCCGCGGGCGCAGGCCGAGCGGGGCCAGCACCGACTCCGACCGCAACCGCATCCGCCGGGCCAGGTGGTCGAGCAGCGGCCCGGAGCGGTGCTGCTCCGACTCCTCGACCGGTAGGGCTGGCATGTGACCCAGTTTACGCAGGGCGTGGAACATCAGCCTGCTATAAATGGTTGGCGCTACACAAACGATCTGTGGAGGGTTAGCCAAATGGCACACCTGTTGTACATCGACTCCAGCATCCGGGGCGAGCACTCGGTCAGCCGGCGCTTGACCGCCCGCGCCGCGGACGCGTGGCGTGCCGCCCACCCGGGTGGCACGGTCACCTACCGGGATCTCGGCCGGGAGCCGCTGCCGCACCTGGACGAGGCCGGAGGCCTGGCGCGGATGGTGCCGGCGGAGCAGCACACCCCGGCGCAGCGCGCGTCCTGGCAGCTCAGCGAGCGGCTGGTGGACGAGGTCAAGCGGGCCGACACGATCCTGCTCGGTCTCCCGCTCTACAACTACGGCGCGCCGAGCAGCGTCAAGACCTGGGTCGACCACCTCATCGCGCCCGGCATCGCGTTCGACCCGGCCACCGGGGCCGGCCTGCTCGGGGGTCGCGAGTTCATCGTGCTCGGCAGCCGGGGCGGCGGCTACGGCCCGGGCACCCCGCGCGAGGGCTGGGACCACGCCGAGCCCTGGCTCCCGCACGGCCTCTCGATGACCGGCCTGGAGCCGCGCTTCATCTCGGCCGAGCTGACCCTGGCCCCGGTCAACCCGGCCATGGCCGAGCTGATCCCGCTGCACGAGCAGAGCCTCGCGTCGGCCGAGCGGGCCATCGACGAGCTGTGGGTGCCGGCCTCGGCCGCGGCCTGACCGGACGAGAAAGGGCGGGCCGTTCCCCGGGAACGGCCCGCCCTTCGTCGTCGTCAGGGACGGATCAGAGGATCGTCCAGGTGTCGCCGGCGGAGAGCAGCCCCGCGAGCTGCTGCTCGGGGGTCTGGTCGACGCCGGCCTTCGCCGCGGCGACCTGCTCCTGCACCACGGTGTCGTACGACGAGCGGGCCACCGAGCGGAACACGCCGATCGGGGTGTTCCGCAGGTCCAGCCCGGGCAGCCGGGACAGCGCGAAGGCGTACGCCGGGTCGGCGACCGTGGCGTCGTGCACGACGATCTCGTCCACCGGCGTGCCCGCGGTCTCCCGGACCTCCAGCCCGAAGCCGCCCGGCGGGTGCACCACGCAGAACTGGCCGTCCTTGCCGAAGGTGATCGGCTGCCCGTGCTCCAGCCGGATCAGGAACTCGTCCCGGGTGGCCGGCTCCTTCAGCGTGTCGAACGCCCCGTCGTTGAAGATGTTGCAGTTCTGGTAGATCTCCACGAACGCGGAGCCCTGGTGCTCGGCGGCGGCCCGCAGCACCGACTGGAGGTGCTTGCGGTCCGAGTCGATGGTCCGGGCCACGAAGGTGGCCTCCGCGCCGAGCGCCAGCGACAGCGGGTTGAACGGAGCGTCCGCCGAGCCCACCGGCGTCGACTTGGTGACCTTGCCGATCTCGGAGGTCGGCGAGTACTGCCCCTTGGTCAGGCCGTAGATCCGGTTGTTGAACAGCAGGATCTTGAGGTTGACGTTGCGGCGCAGCGCGTGGATCAGGTGGTTGCCGCCGATCGAGAGGGCGTCGCCGTCACCGGTGACCACCCAGACCGACAGGTCCGGCCGGGTGACCGACAGGCCCGTGGCGATCGCCGGGGCGCGGCCGTGGATCGAGTGCATCCCGTAGGTGTTCATGTAGTACGGGAAGCGGGACGAGCAGCCGATGCCCGAGACGAAGACGACGTTCTCCCGGGGGATGTTCAGCTCCGGCATGAACCCCTGGACGGCCGCCAGGATGGCGTAGTCGCCGCAGCCGGGGCACCAGCGCACCTCCTGGTCGGACTTGAAATCCTTGGCGGTGAGCTTGAGGGCGACGGGCTCAGACATTCTTCAGGACCTCTTCCAGCATCGTCTCCAGCTCGGCGGCCGTGAACGGCAGGCCGCGGACCTGGTTGTAGCCGATCGCGTCGACCAGGTACTTCGCCCGGATCACGTGGGCGAGCTGGCCGAGGTTCATCTCGGGGATGACCACCCGGTCGTACGCGCGCAGCACCTCGCCGAGGTTGGCCGGCATCGGGGCCAGGTGGCGCAGGTGCGCCTGGGCGATGGAGAGCCCGCGCTGCCGCAGGCCCCGGCAGGCGGCGCCGATCGGGCCGTAGGTCGAGCCCCAGCCGAGCACCAGCACCCGGGCGTCGCCGTCCGGGTCCTCCACCTCGACGTCCGGCACCGGGATGGTCTCGATCCGGGCCGCCCGGGTGCGCACCATGAAGTCGTGGTTCGCGGGGTCGTACGAGATGTCGCCGGTCTTGTCGGCCTTCTCCAGGCCGCCGATCCGGTGTTCCAGGCCCGGGGTGCCCGGGATGGCCCACGGCCGGGCCAGCGTCTCCGGATCCCGCAGGTAGGGGAGGAAGGTGGTGCCGTCCTCGCCGTTGGGCCGGGTGGCGAACTCGACCCGCAGGTCGGGCAGGCTCTCCACGTCCGGCAGCAGCCACGGCTCGGAGCCGTTGGCCACGTAGTTGTCGGAGAGCAGGAGCACCGGGGTGCGGTAGGTCAGCGCGATCCGCGCCGCCTCCAGCGCCGCGTGGAAGCAGTCGGCCGGCGACTTCGGCGCGATCACCGCGACCGGGGCCTCGCCGTGCCGGCCGTAGAGCGCCATGTTCAGGTCGGCCTGCTCGGTCTTGGTCGGCATGCCGGTGGACGGCCCGGCCCGCTGCACGTCGACGATGACCAGCGGCAGCTCCAGTGCCACGGCCAGCGAGATGGTCTCGCTCTTCAGCGCCACGCCCGGGCCGCTGGTGGTGGTGATGCCGAGCGAGCCGCCGTACGAGGCGCCCAGCGCCGCGCCGACCGCGGCGATCTCGTCCTCGGCCTGCATGGTGACCACGCCGAACTTCTTGTGCTTGCTCAGCTCGTGCAGGATGTCCGAGGCCGGGGTGATCGGGTACGCGCCGAGGAAGACCGGCAGCCCGGAGCGGACCCCGGCGGCCACCAGGCCCAGCGACAGGGCCGCGTTGCCGGTGATGTTCCGGTAGGTGCCCGGCAGCATCTTCGCCGGCTTGACCTCGTAGCGGACGGAGAAGTCCTCGGTGGTCTCGCCGAAGTTCCAGCCGGCCCGGAATGCCGCCACGTTCGCCGCGACCAGCTCGGGGCGGGCGGCGAACTTGCGCTCCAGGAACCGCAGCGTCGACTCGTACGGGCGCGAGTACATCCAGCTCAGCAGGCCGAGCGCGAACATGTTCTTGGCCCGCTCGGCGTCCTTCTTGGACACCTCGTGCTCGGCCAGCGCGCCGATCGTCATCGAGGTCAGCGCGACCGGGTGCACCACGTAGCCGGCGAGTGAGTCGTCCTCGAGCGGGCTCGTCGCGTAGCCCACCTTGGCCAGGTTGCGCCGGGTGAACTCGTCGGTGTTGACGATGATGTCCGCCCCGCGCGGCAGGTCGGTGAGGTTGGCCTTGAGCGCGGCCGGGTTCATCGCCACCAGCACGTTCGGCGCGTCGCCGGGGGTGAGGATGTCGTAGTCGGCGAAGTGCACCTGGAAGCTCGACACGCCCGGCAGGGTGCCGGCGGGGGCGCGGATCTCCGCCGGGAAGTTGGGCAACGTGGAGATGTCGTTGCCCAGCTGCGCCGTTTCCGAGGTGAACCGATCACCGGTGAGCTGCATGCCGTCGCCGGAGTCACCGGCGAACCGGATGACCACCCGGTCCAGTTGACGGATCTGCTTGGTCACGCCCGCACCTCGCTTCGCTGAGCGCCGCCGCAGGGGCGGCCGGACGTGATGGTGACCCCGCCTTGCCCGGCCACGTGCCCTCCTAGACGCGCTGCTGCCGCCGGCCGTCCGTCGGTGGCGCGGCCCGCTTCATTTCTCACGTCAGAGCCTACGTCGGTCCGTTAGGGCAACCTTGGTGGAGGTCCGACGTATGGGACCTGATCGGGCCGGTGTATGCCCGGCTTTGCGGCGTTTAGTACCGCAGCCCGTAATTCAGATCACCGCAACCGGCCCGACGCCTCCGTGACTCATTCCTCGACGGGGCGGGCGACCGGATCCGTCGCCGCGGCACCCATGCGGCGGCGCAACGACGTGGTGGCCAGGGCCAGCGCGAGCACCACCAGCAGCCCGGAGACCCCGATCAGGCTGACCGCCGTCAGGTGCACCGAGTTGTCGTCGTCGGTGGTCCGCCCGGCGGCGGCCACCACACCCTGGGAGCCGGTCGGGGTCGGCGCCCCGACCGCCGGGGTGGCCAGCGCGGCCGCCGCGTTGATCCGGAAGCTCATCTGCACCTGGCGGTCCCGCCCGCTGCGCGGGTCCAGCCGCCCGACCACCGCCCCGGCCAGCGGGGCCCGGCGCTGGGCCTCGGCCGTGGCGGTCACCGGCAGGCTCAGGGTGACGGTCCGGCCGGCCGGGACGTTGCCCAGCTCGCACCGGGTCCGGTCCGGGGCGGCCGGGGCGCAGCCGGCCGGCGGGCCGGTGACGGTCACCCCCGCGGGGAGGACCACGTCGACCCGGCCGGCGGCGTCCACCCTGCCGGTGTTGCCGAGACGGACGGTCAGGGTGCTGGGCGCGCCGCTGATGTCGAACAGCAGCTCGTCGGCGCGGAGCGAGATGCCGGGCACCGGCGGCCCGGGCGGGAAGAGGACGGCGAAGCCCTCGTCGTCGGCGGCCGCGCCGGCCACCCCCGGCGCGGTGGCGCTGACCTGGACCGACCCGCTCAGCGGCATGGACCGCCAGGCGGTGCCGGCGACCCGGACCCGGATCGAGGCGCGGAACCGGGCCCCCGGGGCGGCGGTCCACTCGCCGCAGCGGTGGCTGCCGCCGCCGGCGGACGCGCAGCCGGGGGTGCCGGCGTCGGTCAGCCCGGCCGGCAGGGTGTAGCCGAGGCGGATCAGCTCCGTCCGGCCACCGGTGTTGGTCACCGTGACCCGCAACGTGGTCACCGTGCTGTCCGCGTTCCAGTAGGCGGGCGGCAGCACGACGTCCTCCGTGCTGACCCGCACGCCGAGCGGGCTGCCGGCCGGCGGAACCGGCTGGCCCGGCGGCGGCCCGGCGGGCGGCGGCACGACCGGCGGGGGAGCCGGCGCGGTGGTGGTCGGCGCGGTGGTCGTGGGCACCGGTTCGGGCGCCGTGGTCGTGGGCGCCGGCGCGGTGGTGGTCGGCGCCGGCGGCGTGGTGGTCGGCGGGGCCTCCTCGGTCGGCGGCGGGGTGGTGGGCACCGGCTCCGCCGTCGTGGGTTCCACGGTGGGGGTCGGCTCGGTGGGGTCCGTGCCGGGCTCGCCGCCCGGGTCGTCCGGGTCCCCCGGATCGGTCACCCGGGCCACCCCGGTCACGGTCGGCGAGGCGGTCGCCCACGCCGGCGCCACCGCGACGGCCGCCGCGATGCCGGCGACCAGCGCGGGCACGAGCAGCGCGGAAGTGCCTCGGAGCGCGGCGCGCCGAGCAGGCCGTACGCGGGGGCGGGCCATCTGTCCTCCGTGACGCTCAGTGAGGTCTCATTATTTGGCAACAGTTGCCTTCGAGCACTAGTCCCACAAGGAAACGAATCCGTAACGTGTTCGGGGTGCCCCGACGGCCGGACCGGTAGGCTCCCGGTCGTGACCGGTTACCTCGGGTCGTACGCCACGCTCGGTCTCCTGCTTCTTGCCGCCGTGCTCTTCTTCGTTACGGCGTTCTCAGCCAATCGGGTGTTACGTCCTGGCCGTCCGGCCGATCCCTGGGGCAAGCGGGCCACTTACGAGTGCGGTCTCGACCCGGTCGGCGGCGACTGGGCGCAGATGCAGATCCGCTACTACGTCTACGCCTACCTGTACGTGCTCTTCGCCGTCGAGGCGGTCTTCCTCTTCCCCTGGGCGCTGATCTTCGACCGGCCCGGGTTCGGCGTGACCACCGTGGTGGAGATGGGCGTCTTCGTCGCCGTGGTGGCGCTCGGCATCCTCTACGCCTGGCGCCGGAACATCCTCCGCTGGGCCTGACCCGCTCAGGCCAGCCCGCGCCGGGTCAGGGCCGGCGGCCGGTCCCCCCGGATCGAGGCCACCATGTCCAGCACCCGGCGGGTCTCGCGGACCTGGTGGGCGCGGAACACCCGGGCGCCGAGCCAGGCCGAGACGGCGGTGGCCGCCAGCGTGCCCTCCAGCCGGTCGGGCACCGGCAGGTCCAGCGTCTCGCCGATGAAGTCCTTGTTCGACAGGGCCACCAGCAGCGGCCAGCCGGTGTCGGTCAGCTCGCCCAGCCGCCGGGTGATCTCCAACGAGTGCCGGGTGTTCTTGCCGAAGTCGTGCGCCGGGTCGATCAGGATCCCGTCCCGGCGTACGCCGAGGCCGGCCGCGCGCTCGGCGAGGCCGGTGACCGTGGCGACCACGTCGGCCACCACGTCGTCGAACGCGGCCCGGTGCGGCCGGGTCCGCGGTGCGAGCCCCCCGGCGTGTGAGCAGACCAGTCCGGCGCCGGTCGCCGCGGCGACCCGGGCCAGTGCGGGATCCGCCCCCGACCAGGTGTCGTTGAGCAGGTCGGCACCGGCCGCCACGGCCTCCACCGCCACCTCGGCGCGCCAGGTGTCGATCGAGATGACCACGTCCGGGAAGGCGGCCCGGACCGCGGCGATGGTGTCCACCGTGCGCCGGATCTCCTCGGTCACGTCGACCTCGTCGCCCGGCCCGGCCTTCACCCCGCCGATGTCGATGATCTCCGCGCCCTCGGTCACCGCCCGCTCGACCGCGCGCAGCGCGCTGTCCTGGGCGAAGGTGGCGCCCCTGTCGAAGAACGAGTCCGGCGTGCGGTTGACGATCGCCATCACCACCAGCTCGCCGGGGGAGAAGGTCCGCCCGCCGAGCCGCAGCGCCCCGGTCATGCCCGCCTCCTCGTCGCCGATCCACCGCCGGTCGCCCCCGACGCTATCCGGTCCGGCGATTCCGATCGGAGGCGGCGGAGGGCTCGCCCGATCCCCGCCCGCATGCCACGATCTCCCCATGGGTGAGGTTCTGCTCCTCTTGGTCGTCGCGCTGATCGTCGCGGCGGTGGTGTTCGGTGTGACGGTGCTGGTCTCCGGGCGGGATCCGGGCCTGGTGCCGGCCGAGCCGGACGGGCGGGCCGTGCCCCTGCCGGGCAGCCGCCCGCTGGACGAGTCGGACGTCGCCGAGGTGCGCTTCGACACCGCGCTGCGCGGCTACCGGATGGCCCAGGTCGACGCGGCGATGCGCCGGGCCGCCTACGACATCGGCTACAAGACCGAGCTGATCGGCGTGCTGGAGGCCGAGAACACCGCGCTCCGCGAAGGCCGGATCGAGGAGGCCGACGCGCTGCGCCGGGCCCGCGCGGAGGCCGCGGCGGCCGGCGGCTCGGCGGCCGCCGAGCCGTTCACCGCGGAGGCCGGTGTGGCGGAGGCCCCGGCGGCCGCCGCCGTCGAGGACGTGGCCACGCTGCCGTCCGCCGGCCCGTC
>NZ_JBSSLX010000035.1:0-39958 GCF_053890995.1 Micromonospora sp. I033
CCGGTTCCTCGTTCCCGTGGAGAACGTCGGCGAGGGGCCGGCGCTGCGCATCCGAGGGACGCTGTGGTGCTCGGACGGGCGCAACGGCCCGGTCACCGGCGTGCCGGCCCTCGGGGTGGGCCGGACCGGCGTGCTGGCGGTCACGCTCCGCGCCGATGGACGGCCACTGCCGGAGGAGTTCCGCTCGATGACAGAGCACGACGGCGTCGCCTTCTGGCTCGACCTCGAATACGCGGACGTCTTCGCGAACCCGCGCCGCACCGCGGCGCTGTTCGACTCGCATGGGCGCGGCGCCTGGCACTACGTGCAGGGGCACGAGCCCGGGACGCTCTGACCGCGCCGCCCGAAAGGCTGGGAAAAGTGAAAGCCCCAGCGCGAAGGCTGGGGCCGGGTATTGAGACGGATCGAACGATGACTACGTTTCAGCTCATCATCGCCAGCCACCATCTCCCCTATGAGTAGAGGCTACGGACACGCTCCGCGAGCGTCAACTCGGCCACCCGTCCGTGTCTGCGCTCCGATCAGCTCACGCCGAACCGCGATCGACGGTCCCCGCCCAGGGCATCCGGCCATGGTGCGCCCCCACCGGACCGCTCCCCCGGCCCGTTCCGGTTCCCGGCTGTCCCCTGGTCAGCAGGGGCGATGCGCGGCGAGGTGGGCCAGCATCGTGTGGTTGGCCTCCCAGCCGTCCGGGAACTTCACCGGCACGTCCAGGTGCACCCGCTCGGTCGACGGGTGCGCGTCGAGCAGCTCGGCGATCCCGGCTCGGGCCACCACCACGCACGCGTGCCGGTGCCGGGACGCCAGCACGCAGAGCCGCCCCGACTCCAGGTGGAACGCCGTCGCGTCCCGCCGGCCCGACAGCGGGTGCAGCACGATCGTCACGTCGTACTCCCGGCCCTGGAGCCGGTTCGCGGTGTCGACGGTGATGCCCGCGCCGGCCGCGCCCAGGTGGGACCGGATGGCCGCCACCTGGTCGCGGTGCGCGGCCCCGACGGCGATCCGGTCCGCGGTCACCGGCACGCCGCCGGGCGCATGCTCGTCGAATCCGACCGGCTTCCGCTCCAGGAATCGCAGGGCGAGGGCGGCGCAGGCCGCGGCGGCCTCCGCATCGGTACGCAGCGTGTGCCGGGCCGGCAGCTCGTGCAGCGCCCAGCCGGCGGCGGCCGCCACCTCGACCGTCGCGTCGACGCGGTCGCCCGGGCCCGGCTCGGTGAGGGTCAGCGCCCGCTCGGCCGGCCCGGTGCCGGCCCGGAACCCGGTGAACGGGTAGAACGCGGCGGCCACCACCGGTGCGGCGGTGGCGGGCAGCCGCCAGGACACCGGCAACCGGTGCACCGGCAGCTCCGGGTTGTGCCGCAGCAGGGTGGCCACCGCCGACTGCATCGGATCCCAGGTCAGCCCGGTCCAGCGCGCGGTCTCCACGGTGGAGAACGGGTCGAGCTGCCCCGGGTCGCCCACGAACAGCGCCCGCTCGAACCGCCCGGCCACACGCAGCAGCGCGTCCGAGCGCATCTGGTACGCCTCGTCGACGATCGCCCACGGCCACACGCCCTCGGCGACGGTGGCCCACTTGGCGGCCGTACCGATGATGACGGCCGGACCGCCGAGGTCGGCGACCTTGGCGGCGACCCGGACCGTCTCGTGGCCCTTCACCCGGTCGGTGGGCTGGTAGTCGGCGGCCGAGAGCCGGCCGACGGGCAGCTCGGGGGCCTTGCGGGCGAGCCGGTCGATGAGGTCGTCGACCTGCTCGTTGGTCTGCGCCACGATGATCAGCGGCTCGCCGGCGGCGGCCAGCTCGACGGCGGCGCGGACCACGAGGGTGGACTTGCCGGCGCCGGGCGGGGAGTCGACCACCACGCCCCGATGGTCGCCGGAGCGCAGGTCGGCCAGCACGGCGGTGATCACCCGCTCGGCCGCGACGGCCGGTGGGGCTGCCAGTTCCGCGAGCATGGACCACCCTCCCCGAGCCGACTCCCGCGCCCCGCCACCATACGAGCCGGGTGCGTCAGCTCCGCTGTCAGACCCAACGGTCGTGGAACAGTGCCATCTCCACCTCGTCGGGCTCGATGCCCCGGCGCTGCGCCTGGTCCGCCGCCCAGCCCAGGTAGGCCAGCCACTCCTCCGACACCCAGCCGGACTCGCGCCGCACACCGGCCTCGACGGGCAGCCGGCGCCGAACGACGCTGTCGAGGATGAGCGGTTGCCGGCCGCCCGCGCCGCGCCGGTAGCCGGCGAAGTAGAGCAGTTTGGTGAAGAACGCCGGGCCGAGGCGGGGCAACCGCGACTCCTTCGGGTCACGCAGGCGCTGGTAGGCGGTTCGCAGCGCGTCCTCGTCCGGCGCGGGCGCGCACAGCCCGTCAAGCGCGTGCGCCAGCCGCTTGCCGTCCGGATCGCCCTCGAGGGACCGCGCGGTGCGCCACGGCCCGTAGCCGATCGGACCGTAACCCCACATCAGCACCGCGGTCAGCAGTTGCCGAGGGCTCGCCTCGCCACCGCGCCAAGCATCGGCCACGGCGAAGACGTCCCGCCGCCACACCGAACCGGTCTCGGGGAACCCGTCCGGCCAGGCGTCCGGTGGAAGTGCCGCGCGCCACCGGTCGACATCGATGGTGATCGGCGCGGATTCTCCTGGCATCGACTGGGTCACGGCATCCTCCTCGTTCCTGGGCGGCCGCTCACCTCTGCCGAGGCGGCGGACCGAATGCCCGGAAGCTATCCGCGCGGCCAGCCAATCCGCTGGGCCGGACCCGGCATATGGCGGTATCCACCCGAGCGAGCTCGGGCCTGCCCACGAGGATGCCCAGTTCGCACCGGTGCCCACAGGGCTAGGGTCTGTTGCGTGAGTGTGCACGCCCGCGTCGTCGCCGACGATTTTCCGGCCACCCTGCGCTTCTACACCGGTCTGCTCGGCGAGCCGGAGACGGTTGTCCCGGACTTCGAGTACGCCAGCTTCGACCGGGGCGGCGAAACTGTCCTCGCGATCCTCGGCCGCCGGGCGGCCGAGGCGGTGCTGCCGGTGGGCCGGGGTGACGGCGGGGTGCTGGTGGTGGTCCCCGTGCCCGACGTGGACGCCACCATCGCCGCCCTTCCCGCCGAGGTGGTGGTGGCCGCGGCCGCCGACCGGCCCGGGTGGGGTGTGCGCTCGGCCTATTTGCGCGACCCCGAGGGCAACCTCGTCGAGGTGCAGACCTGGACGGCCCGCTGAGGGGGCGGCGGCACCGCCGTAGCAATCGCGCCGCGCCCGCGGCCCTGCTCCCATCCGTGACGGCATCAGTGCCTGCCTGCCGCAGGTGACGATCAGCCGGCTCGGTCGTCAGCTCAGGTCGGTCGACGGCTGGGCCGTCAGCCGAGGTTCCACATCCTCCGGCAGCTCAGCGCCGCAGAGCGCGCAGACGTAGTCGTCGTCGCGGACGAGGTTGCGCTCGCCGCAGTCAAGGCAGCGCCGGAAGACGACGGCCGCGGTGAAGCATTCCGGGCGACAGATGCCCGCGTTGTCGAGTGCGCCCGCCACCGCCGCCCAGGAGGTGGGATCGGGGCAGTATCCGGTGGAGTGGTTGCTCACCTCGGTGACGACCCAACCGCCCCGCTCGCCGGCGAAGGCGATCTCCC
This sequence comes from Micromonospora sp. I033, assembly GCF_053890995.1. Taxonomy (NCBI): domain Bacteria; kingdom Bacillati; phylum Actinomycetota; class Actinomycetes; order Micromonosporales; family Micromonosporaceae; genus Micromonospora; species Micromonospora sp. I033. The sequence goes on from NZ_JBSSLX010000035.1 coordinate 3,613, forward strand.
CCGCGCCGAGGACCTCCCCGCCGCCGGCACAGGCGACGTGCTCGCTGCGTCTCGGCGCGAGCCGCAACGTGCCGCCGAGGTCGATGACATAGGTGAACGGCTCGTCACGGTCGCGCGGATCCGCGGCCGCCAGGTAGGTGTCGAGATCGACCGGCGATCGGACGGGCCAGCCCTCGGGGGCGCCGGCGACCGACGCCTGCACGTCCGCCGGGCCCACGTAGCGGTATCGACGTCCCGCCCCTACCACGGCACCAACCCTACGCCCGCGCGGCGACCGCAGTGGACAAACCGCACCGTTCCGGCCGCCTGGACCTGACCGCTCCTCCTGGCGACCCCGCCCCCTCGTTCCGCGTCGGCTTTTCAGTGCCAGGGCGTCGCGGTTCAGCGGGTGAACGCGGCGAGGAAGTCGTCGACGAGTCGGGTCTGTGTCGCGGCCGGCAGCCGGCCGGGGTCGAACAGCGCCTGGACCACCAGACCGTGGGTGAACGCCAGCACGGTCGTCGCGAGCCGGCCCGGGTCACCGTCGGGAAGCTCGCCCAACCGTTGGGCGTCCTCGATGGAGGTGCGCAGCCCGGCCCGGACGCGCTCGTAGCGAAGGGTCTGGGCGGCGAACAGGTCGGGGTCGGACAGGGCGATGTCCCAGGAGCCGACCCAGATCCGGTTCATCGCCACCGCATCGGGAGTCAGCGGGAGGATGTTGAGTATCTGTGTGCGCAGCGCCGCCAGTCCGGGTGCGGGAGCGGCCTGCCGGGGGCGCTGCGCGGTGCGTACCTCGAGGATGTCGAGGGCGTGGGCGATCAGCTCGCGCTTGCCCGCGAAGTAGTGGGTGACCAGTCCGGTCGAGGAGCCCAGGGCCGCCGCGACGGCGCGCATGGTGAGGCCGCCGAAGCCGTGCTCGGCGAGGACCTGCCAGACCGCCTCCGAGACGTCCTGACGGCGGGAGTCATGGTCGGTGCGTGCGGGGGTCATGGCCTGTTAGCGTACATGCCAAACGTTTGTTATGTACGGAGGTTGTGATGTTCGCGTTGCCCCTCACCGACTCGGCCGTGCTGCGCACGCTGGAGCCCTGGCACGCCGAGGAGTTCCTCTACCACCTGGACCGGGCGCGCGAGCACATCCTGCCGTGGGTCTCGCCCGCGTTCGTCGCCCGCGACCTCGACGGGGCTCGCGCGGTACTAGGGCGGTACGCGGACAAGCGGGCTCAGGACAGCGGCGGCATCTGGGGCATCTGGCTGGACGGCCGCCTGGTCGGCGGCGTCATGTTCGTCTCCTTCGACAGCGCGCTGGGCGTCTGCGAAGCGGGCTGCTGGCTGGAGCCCGGCGCACAGGGCCACGGCCTGATCACCCGCGCCGCGGAGCGGATCATCGACTGGGCCGTCGAGGAACGCGGCATTGCTCGGGTCGAGTGGCGCACCAAATCGCGCAATGCGCGCAGCATCGCGGTCGCACGGCGGCTGGGCATGAGCCGCGACGGAACGCTGCGCCAGGTCTACCCGGACGGCGAAGGGGGACGGATCGACCTCGAGATCTGGGCCGTGCTGGCCGACGAGTGGCGGGCCCGCCGCGCCGGTCAACCCAGCCCTGCGACCAGGGGCAGCATGTCCGCGGAGGTGAAGGCCGAACTCGACGGCCTGATGGCCACCTTCCTGGGCGCCTTCACCAACACAGCCGGCACCAAGCCGAACATCGAGGCGATCGAAGAGGTGTTCATCCCCGAGGGGATGATCATCAGCACCGTCGGCGTGACCCCGGTGATCTACGACCTGCGCCAGTTCGTCGCACCTCGCGAGAAGATCCTCACCGACGGGACGCTTACCGAGTTCCGGGAATGGGAGACCTCGGAGACGACCGAGATCTACGGCTCGATCGCCCACCGGTTCAGCGAGTACCGCAAGTCGGGCTATCTCAACGGCGAATGGTTCGAGGGCCGGGGCGTGAAGACGACCCAGTTCGTTAAGACCCCGTCGGGCTGGAAGATGAGCTCGTTGGCCTGGGACGACGAGCCGACCCTCGGGCCGGCCGCGGCGGGTGCCTGAGCGGAACCGGACGCCGCCGCTGGCTGTGCGGGACGAGACACCGCCAGGTCATCACACATTCAGCCGGTATCCCGTCCACAAGGGTGAGACCTACAGGAAGAGACCGAAGCCATGAGAGTTCTGCTCGCCGGCGCCTCGGGCGCCATCGGTACGCCCCTCACCCGCCAACTCATCGCCGCCGGCCACCAGGTTGCCGGCATCAGCCGCAGCCAGTGCAACGCCGAGCGGCTGCGCAGCGCCGGCGCCGAGGCCGTGGTGGCCGACGTGCTGAATCGAGAGAACCTGCTCGACGCCGTACGGGACGTGCGAGCCGACGCGGTCATGCACGAGTTGACGGCGCTGGGCACCACGAAGATGGGTGAGGCGCTGCAGGGCACGAACGCCCTGCGTACCACCGGCACGGCCAACCTGCTCGCGGCGGCCCGGGCGGTCGGCGCCCACCGCTTCGTCACCCAGTCGATCGTGCTCGGCTACGGCTACCGCGATCACGGCCCGCGCGCAATCACCGAGGACGCCCCGTTCGCCGAGCCGGTGGCCGGCAAGCTCGGCGAGGCGGTGGCCGCGATCCGCGCCACCGAGGAGCAGGTGTTCGCCGCCGACGAGATCGAGGGCGTCGCGCTGCGCTACGGGTTCTTCTACGGGCAGGACCGCATGACCGACATGATCGTCAACCTGGTGCGCAAGCGCCGGCTGCCGGTGCCCTCCGGAGGCGGTTACGCCAACTTCATCTACCTGGAGGACGCCGCCGCGGCGACCGTGGCCGCGCTGGAGAAGGGGCGGGCCGGGCAGGCGTACAACATCGTCGACGACGAGCCGGTGCGCTGGGGCGACTACCTGGACACCCTCGCGGCCGCGTTCGGGGCGCGCCGGCCGTGGCGGGTCCCGAGCTGGATGCTGCGGCCAATCCCGTACGCGCACGCCATGATGACCACCTCGATGCGCGTGTCCAACGCCAAGGCCAAGCGCGAGCTGGGTTGGGCTCCGGCGGTGCCGACCTACCGGGAGGGCATCCCGCTGATCGCGAGAGCGACCCGCTGAGCGCTCGCCGCCCCGGTGGCGTCACCGAGGCTGAGCGCATCTGGCGTGGCCGGTCAGTCGATGACGTTCCGTTCGATCAGGGCGTCGTCGGGGTGAGGCGCTTGGGGCCGACATCCGACATCCTCAAGGAGTCCGAGTAGGGGTGCGCCCATTACAGCCCGAAGCGATATGGAACACGGTTGCCAGAGAGATCAGCTCATCCAGATCAACGACTACCACGCCTGTACCGCACTTGGGACGACCTTCGGACCCTTTCCTCGCCTCCCAGAGTGGCGATTTCGTGGACAGACCAGCAGGAACCAAGTTGTGCCGAGCCCGACGCCGATGGATGAGGTCCCGTCCATCGGACGGGCAAGGTCCTCCGTCACTTTGTAGTTCAGCTTCAGCCGCGTGGGGGGCAACAGAGGCAGGTTGTGACTGGTTAGCTCATTCAGGTGACGGATCTTGAGCAGGGTATCTACGAGCATCTCATTACCCAGCGACTCGCGCACCAGCTCGCACAGGTTGACGCTGCGCTGGTTCAGCAAGAATTGCTTGACCCGGACGATGCTCATGACATCCTCGCTCGGCACATCTCGGATCTCGCCCGCCGTGCCCTCCGCGCCGTCGGCGGCGACGATAAGGTCACCCGCCAGGTCGAGATGGCCAACCGGATCGCTGCGAGTATCGCCGCCATCGAGCCTCGCGCCGTTGGTACCGATGACCAGGTGTCCGACGCACGAACACTACTGCACGCGATCGCGGTCCCGCCGACGCCGCCTAGTACGCCCGCCTTCCCGCAGCGGCCGACCACCCCCCTTGCGACCGGTGCCCTCCTAGTCAACGGCCGCCATCAGCCGCGCATCGGCCACGAAGCTCTCTACGAGATGGCCTCGGCAAACTCCGTGGACCTCCTCTGCGCGTTCATCAAGTGGTACGGCCTGCGGCTCATCGAGCCCGCTGTCCGCGATCTGACCGCCCGAGGCGGCCGCCTCCGTGTCATCACCACCACCTATCTGGGCGCGACCGACCAACGCGCCCTGGACCGCCTCGCCGAGTTGGGCGCGGAGATCAAGGTCTCATACGAGACCAGGACCACCCGCCTACACGCCAAGGCGTGGCTATTCCGCCGCAACAACGGCATGACGACCGCCTACGTCGGATCCTCCAACCTGTCAAAGTCGGCATTAGTCGACGGCCTGGAGTGGAACGTGCGGATCTCGAACCTCGAGCAGCCGCATGTCATCGACACCTTCACAGCGACATTCGAGGACTACTGGAACGACCCGGCGTTCGAGGCGTACGACCCGGCGAGAGATGGCGAGCGACTCGGGCACGCGCTGCGCGGCGAGCGGACCCAGGACGACGGCGCCACGGAGATCGCGAACCTTGAGGTCCGGCCGTACGGGTATCAGCGGGAAATCCTGGACGACCTGACCGCCGAGCGCGAGGTACACGGCCGGTGGCGGAACCTGGTGGTCATGGCGACCGGCACCGGCAAGACGGTGGTCGCAGCGCTGGATTACCGGCGGCTATACAGGGCTGGGAAGGTTGACTCGCTGCTGTTCGTCGCGCACCAGGAGCAGATCCTGCGACAGAGCCGGTCAACGTTTCGGCAGGTAATGACGGACGGCAGCTTCGGCGAGCGGCTGGTTGATGGCGAACGGCCGAAGCAGTGGCGGCATGTGTTCGCCTCGATTCAGTCGCTTCATAGGCGGGAGCTCGACCCCGAAGCCTTCGACATGGTGATTGTGGACGAGTTTCACCACGCCGAGGCGAAGACATATGCCCAACTTCTGGATCGGCTGCGGCCGCGCGTACTCCTGGGGCTGACGGCGACCCCCGACCGGGCCGACGGCCGGGACGTGCGGCGGTGGTTCGACGGGCATGCGGCCGTGGAGCTGCACCTACGAGAGGCGCTAGACCGGCAGTTGTTGGCGCCGTTCCACTACTTCGGCCTGCACGATGACGTGGACCTGTCGCACGTCACGTGGAAGCGGGGGCAGGGCTACGACCGGAGCGAATTGGAGAACGTCTACACCGGCAACGACGCGCGAGCGCGGTTGGTACTGCGGGCTGCTCAGAAGCTGGTCGACGGCGACCGGATGCGGGCGCTGGGATTCTGCGTGAGCATCGCGCATGCCAAGTTCATGGCGGAATGGTTTACCCGCCACGGCGTGCCGTCGGCGGCGGTGACCTCGGGAATCGATCGGCCGGCGCAGCACGGGCTGGTTCGTGACTTCAAGGCCGGCCGGCTGCGCGTCCTCTTCACCGTCGATCTGTTCAACGAGGGCGTCGACCTACCTATGGTCGACACAATCTTCCTGCTGCGACCCACCGAAAGCGCCACAGTCTTCCTTCAGCAACTCGGTCGTGGTCTGCGCCTAGACGACGGCAAGCCCTGCCTGACCGTGCTCGATTTCATCGGCGGGCAGCACGCCAACTTCCGGTTCGACCTGCGGTGGCGGGCGCTGACCGGAGTCAGCCGCCGCGAGGTATACGACGCGGTCGAGCAGGACTTCCCGACGCTGCCGAGCGGGTGCCACATCGAGCTGGACCGGGTCGCCAAGGACGTGGTGCTCCGCAACCTGGAGCAGGCGGTCCCGTCGTCACGGAAGAGCATGGTGGCCGAGCTGCAGCAGCTCGGAAACGTGTCGTTGGCGGAGTTCCTGCGGGACACCGGCCTGGAGATCGAAGACGTGTACCGGTCGGCAACGTTGGGTGGCTGGACTGGCCTGCGGCGGCTCGCTGGGGTGGAAACCTCAGCACCAGGGCAGGCTGACCGAGAACTGGCGCGGGCGATCGGGCGGATGCTCCATACGGACGACCTGGACCGCCTGGCTTTGTGGGAACACATGGCGGCTGGCGGGCCGGTGCCCGAGGGACGGCTGCTGAACATGCTGCACTTCAGCCTGTGGGGGCCGAACGTGCCGCTGTCGCAGCGTGAGCAGCGGTTGGCGCAGCTCTGGGCGGAGCCGGCGCGTTGTGTTGAGCTTCGCCAACTCGCGGAGGTGCTGCGCGAGCGGATCCACCGGGTCACCGAGCCGGTCGGGCTGGATCGCGTGCCGCTGCGGGTGCATGCCCGGTACACCCGCAATGAGGCGTGCGCCGCGTTTGGGATGGCGAATCCCGGGTCGTTGCGGGAAGGCGTGAAGTGGCTGCCGGATGAGCAGGCCGACATCTTCTTCGTGACGCTAGTGAAGTCCGAGCACCACTACTCCCCCACCACCATGTACGCCGACCGAGCGATCACCGAGACGTTGTTCCAGTGGGAGTCGCAGAGCACGACAACCTCGGCGTCGGCCACCGGGCAGAGGTACATCCACCACGAGAAGCAGGGGTCGACGGTGCACCTGTTCGTACGAGAGACCAAGGTGGCCGAGGGGAACATGGGCGTGCCGGCCTACCTGTACGCCGGTCCGATGACGTATCGGGAGCACAGCGGAGAGCGGCCCATGCGGATCATCTGGGAGTTAGCGCATCCCCTGCCCGCCGACATGTATACGGCCGCCCGAGCGATCGCCGCATAGGGTCAACCGCAGACGGCAGCTCAGGTCGGCAATTGAGGAGTGCCAGTGGGCGCGGAGGAAGCTCTACTCAGTCCTGCTCGGCTATATCGAGCTGAGGAGGTACGCGGGCGGGATTGCCCGATACCGGCGACTTCCGGTGTCTACGCCTGGTACTTCCTCTCGCCGCCGTCCCTGGTGCCCGTCAGCGGATGCCACAAGCAGCTTGGGGCGGTCTTGCTCTACGTCGGTATTTCACCGAAGGCACCGCCGAACAATGGGCGCCAACCGAGCCGGCAGACGATTCGAAGCCGAATCCGCTATCACTACCGAGGCAACGCTGCCGGGTCGACGCTGCGCCTGACCCTCGGCTCGCTGCTCGCCGACGAACTCGAAATCAGTCTGCGGCGGGTCGGCAGCGGTAAGCGACTAACGTTCGACAGAGAGGGCGAGAAGCGGCTCACGGAGTGGATGGCCGGACACGCTCAGGTTGTCTGGACCCCGACCGATCACCCGTGGAAGCTTGAGGAAGAGCTCATTCGGGAGTGCGTTCTGCCGCTCAACCTCGACCAGAACCGTCATTCCCCCTTTCATGGGCAGCTCTCGGCACTGCGCCTCGCGCAGCGGGCGCAAGCTCGGCTGCTGCCGGTGGCGCGGTAGCTGGCTACACCTCTACCACGCTCGGCTCCGGCGGCGCCTGCGGCCCGCTGACCCGCCGCTCGTCCCCATGCCCCGGCCACCACGCCTTGTGCCCGATCAGCGCCGTCAACGCCGGCACAAAGAACATCGACATCACGAACGCCGACAACACAATCCCGATCGCCACCGCAAACCCCATCTGCTGCAGGAACGAGATCGGCGCCAACATCAAAACCCCAAAGGTCCCGGCCAAGATGAGGCCCGCCGCGGCAACAGTAGGCCCCGCATGCTCCACGCCAATGGCGGCAGCCTCATGCGGTTCGTTCCCCTCCCGAGCCTCCTCCCGTAGTCGAGCGATCATCAGGATGTTGTAGTCCGTCCCGATCGCCACCACGAAGAGATAGAGGATGATCGGCAACTGGAAGGTCACTCCAGGCTGATCCTGGAGCCCCTGGAAGACGTAGACCGTCGCCCCCAGCGTCGCCGCGAAGTTCAGCAACACCGCGATCACCAGATAGATCGGCGCAACCAGGCTGCGCAGCAAGAACGCGAGGATGAGCGCGATCAGCCCGGCAGCCACCGGCAGGATCACCGACAGGTCCCGGTTGTTCGCCGAGTTGATGTCCGCGAAGATCGCAGTCGTCCCGCCCACCAGCGCCTTGGTGCCGGGCGGCGCCGCCGCATGCAGGGCGTCCCGCAGGTCGTCACGCACAAGCGTGATCGCCTCGTTAGACACCGGGTTCTCGTTCAGCAGCAGGTTGACCCGGGCCACGCTCGGGTCGCTGCCCCGCTCCGGTGGCTGCACCCGCCCCACTCCCGGGGCACCCGCCGCGGCCGCCGCGAACTCGTTGACCTGCTGCTCGCTCAGCGGCGACCCGTTCCCGGTGGTCAGGTAGACCTCGGTCGGGGCGAGTGCACCGGCGGCGAACCCGCGCTGCAGGTCGGCGGCGGCCTTCGCCGACTCGGTGTCCTGCGGGAAGCCCGCGCTGAAGTCGTAGTCGGCCTTGTAGCTGAGCACCCCCGCGGCGAGCGCGACCAGCAGAGCGCCGGATGCCGCCGCCACGAGCGCCGGCCGCCGGCCGACGAGGGTGCCGAGGCGCCGCGCCAGGGTGGCCTTGGGCGTACGCTGCCACGCCTTCGACGGCCAGAAGACGTACCGGCCGAGCAGTGAGACGACCGCCGGGATGAGGGTGAGCGAGGTGATCAGCATGACGGCGACCGCGATGGCGAGCGCCGGGCCGAGCGAACCGAAGAAGCCCAGCGAGGCGAGAAGCAGCACGAGGAACGCGACGATGACGGCTCCCGCGGCCGAGGTGATGACCTCGCCGACCCGCTCGACGGAGACGATCATGGCAGTGCGCTTGTCGTCGCCGGCGCGCAGCCGTTCGCGGTAGCGGAAGAGCAGGAACAGGATGTAGTCGGTGCCGATGCCGAACAGCACGATCAGCAGGATCGTCTGCAGGTCCTGGCTCACGTTCAGGTCGAACGCCTTGCCTGCCGCGGCGACGAGCCCGGTCGTGATGGACATGACGACGCTGACGACCACGACGGGCAGCAGCGCGGCGATCGGGCTGCGGAAGATGATCAGGATCAGTCCGATGATCAGGATGATCGTCGCGACGCCGACCACGGCGAAGGCCCTGTTGAAGGTGTCCTCGTTGTCGACGAAGCTCGCCACGTCGCCGGCCACGCCCGCGGTGAGCCCGCTGCCCGCCAGGTCGGGGCCGATGGCCGACCGCAGATCGCGTACGGAGTCGAGCAGTGCAGGGTCGTCCGGGGCGGCCGCGTCGAGCCCGACGTTGATCACCTGGACCGACTTGTCCGGCGCGACGGCGGGCGGGCCGGTCACATAGCCGGACGTGGCCGGGATGTTCCGGGCCTTGAGCGACTGGGCGAGTTGGCCCACCCTCGCCTCGTCGGCCGGGGTGAGCGGCTTCCCGTCGGCCCGCTTGACCACGATGGTCGCCGTCGCCGCGGCCTGCTGCGGGAACGCCTTCTGCCCGAGTTCGGTGGCCTGCACCGACTCGTAGTGCCGGGGCAGGAAGCTCTCCTGGTCGGCGGAGGTGATATCGGACAGGGACGGCGTGGTGAAGATGATGGCGACGGCCGCGAGCACCCAGCCGGCGATCACCCACCACGCCTTGCCGACGACGAATCTGCCCAGCCGCTCGAACATGGTTGCCCCCGTGTATCCGGCTCTCCTGACGTCCGGGCCAGAGCACTGTCGCGCGCCCGCCCGTCACCATGACGGCAGCCCTTCGCTACCCGCGGTGAATCGTACCGCCGAGCACCAATCCTTTTCGGACGCCTCGCGACGCGAGCCCGGCGGACCGACGCCTCGCGGCGAGGGCAGGGCGATCCGACGCCTCACGGTCGAGGGGCCTGGCGACCCGACGCCACACGGTCGAAGGGACCGGCGGACCGACGTCTCGCGGCGTGGGGCCCGACGAACCGACGCCTCGCGACGAGAGCCCGGCGAACCGACGCCTCGCGACGAGGGGCGGCGGACCGACGCCTCGCGCCGTGGACCGGGGACACGCACCTATCGCGCGCCGCCGGCCTCCGTGATGTCGCGCCGCTTCGACCCGGACGCGCCGAGCGCCGACGTCGCCAGCAGGGCGGTGAGCTGTTCCTGCATCCGTTCCAGTGGCCCGTCGGCGCTGTGCAGTCCCTGGTGCAGGTCGCGGAGCACCTCGTCGGATCCGTTGGTGAAGGCCAGTATCTCGGCGAGGGACAACTGGTGGTTGAAGATCTCCGCCTCGTTCCGCCAGTCATGCAGCATGCCGACAAGCGCTTCGTCGCGGCGTGGGGACAGCACGGCCGAGGACAGCGCGGCGTTCACGGCGGACAGGCTCAGGCGGGGGTAGACCTGTCGGCGAGCCGGCTGCGTGGTGTCCACGGCGAACGGCGGAGAGGCCAGAATTCTCGCGTTGTCCCGCAACTCCTCGCCGATGGCCTGGAGGGCCTCGGCGCGCCGCTCGCGTCCGGCCGCCCAGCGTTCGGCGACGATGCCGGTGATGCCGCCGAGCAGGCCCAGGATCTGCACGGCCGGCTCGAAGCTCGACACGCCGGACGACCGGCGCCACCAGACGGCACTGACCACGAAAGCCACCGTCAGGCTGCCGGCGGTGACCACCATGATCCAGGTGCGTGGCGCTCTCACCCACGACGGCAGTGGCCGTCGCCCCGATCCGCTCGTCATTTCCCCGGACGGCGGAACACGTCCCGGGCGGCCGTGTCGGGACCGGCGCCGGCATCGCTGCTGGACAGCAGCATCAGGTCCATGCCGAACCGCCGGACCCGCTCGTACGCCTGGAACTGCGTGAACGCCTCGCTCTCCACGAAGAGGCCGGCCTTGGCCAGCGCGGCGGCCAGGGCCTTAAGCTGGTATTTCCGGGTGATCAGGAGGCGGATGGTGTCGCCGCTCGGGAAGTGCACCTCGCTGCGGTTCGGGAGCACGATCTTCAGGTCTTCGGCCGAGCGGTTGCAGTAGATCACCTTGATGACCAGTGACCGACCCTCGTCGACCACCCCTTCGAAGCGGACGTAGTTCATGTTGACCGAGAGGTCGGTGTTCTGGCGCAGGGCGCTGATGACGAACTCGCGGAACACCCAGCTGGTCTCGTACTCCCGGGCCGCCTGCTGCGCCATCCGGTCGTCGAGGTGGGAGGCGGTGGCCACCTCTACCATGAGCCGGTCCTGGGGGCGGAGCAGTTGCTTGCTCAGCCGCTCGACCAGGTCGACGTCCTCGTCGAAGTTGGCCATCGTGTTGCCGAGCAGAGAAAACAGCACCGGCTCGTCGCCCATGAGCCGGTCCCGCAGTTCGTTCAGCTCGGCCACGTTCTCTTCGACCGAGAAGTCGAGTTGCACCGGGAGCAGCTGATTCCGGAACTGCCGGAAGAAGGGCAGGGACTTTATCGGTTTCAGCCCGAGGCGCAGCATCTCCGCGCTCATGTCGACGGGCACGTAATACATTTCCGGGTTCAGCGGATGTAGGTCGGCCAGAACGACGGCGTCCTTCTCCCCGGTGCCGGGGCCGAGGCTGATGTAGTGGTAGGGCCGGCCGTTGTGCCGGGAGTGCAGGTTCCGCCAGCGCCGGCTGAAGGTCTCGATCCCGTCTCTCATGACGGGATAGTTGGGGTCGGTGCAGGCCCGCTGCCAGTTGACCGCCGGCTCGATTCCCCAGTACGAGTAACCGGACACGATCCTCTTCTCGTCCCCTGTGGACGAAAACGGGCGCTGCAGCTCGGCGGCCAGCTCGTTGAGCTTCCGGGACTGGTCCTCCCCCACCAGGCAAAGCGACCAGGAGAACTCGGTTTCCGAAATGACTTTCTCGAGTCTGCGCAGCAGCTTTAACTGCTCCCTGGCCTGCTGATCCATGTTGTGCCATCCCCCGCGTGAGGTCCGACCGTCCCCCATGTTCCGCTCGCCAACCTTAACAGCGGCAAAGTCTTCGAAGGTAGCCGCTTTGTTCCGGTATTCGACGGGCCGCGGGATCGGGGGCGAGGAACGTTTTGGCGGCAATTGCGGCTATCTGAAGGCGGCCGTGCCGCATCCAGGCCAGGGCCACCGAGCCCCGGCCCGGCCCGTACCGGTGACACGGCCGGGAACCCCGGGCCGGCCAGCACGGGGTTCCCTAGCCTGGCGAGGAGGCACCAACTCTGTCGGGGGGCATCGTGGCGAACGTGGTCTGGGACGCGCTGGACGGCGTCCGCGAGGTCGAGATCACCGTGACCGGCCGGAAGACCGGGCGGCAAATCACACACCCCGTCTGGTTCGTGCTGGACGAGGACAGCGTGTTCCTCGTCCCGGTGACCGGCTCCGACAGCCAGTGGTACAAGAACGTCCGGCAGACGCCGATGATCGAGGTGTCGGCGAACGGGACGGCGTTGAGTTCGAGCGCCACCCCGATCACCGACGCCGACCGGGTCAATCACGTGGTGGAGCTGTTCAAGGCCAAGTACGGCGCCGACACGGTGGAGAGCTCCTACCCGAAGCACGACGTCGCGGTCCAGGTCCCGCTCGGGTAGCCCGCCTGGTCGTCAGGGAACAGGGCCTAAGTGCGCGAGTACGGGCCAAAGCTGCAAACCCGGTGGTCGCGGTCAGAGCCTCCCCGGCGATCCTTTCCGAGGAGGCTCTGACCGCTGCTGGCGGACCGGTTCGGTTATCTCACAGGCGCGGGTCCTCCTGGACCTTCAGGGCGTTGAGGATCGGGTCGCGCTCGCCGATCTCGCTGCGGAGCTCGACCGTCAGATCGCCACCGGCGTGCTCGACGGTGATCGTGTTTACGTCCGCGGTCAGCGCACCCGCCCTCGCCTGCACGTCGTGGTCGTGGAGCACGGCCTTGCCGTCGACCAGAACATCGAAGGTACGCATGCCGGCCTTGACGTTCTCGATCTCCGCGAAGTCGAGGCCGAGCCGGTACGTCCCGGCGGGCGCGTTCTTGAACACGTAGGTGAACGTCTTGCCGGTCCGCTGGGTGCGGAACAGGTCGTCGTCCTCCGTGCGCCCGATGTCGGCCTTGGTGGCACGCGCCGTGCCGCCGACGTAGCCCCACGGCCGCGAGCCGAGCTCCTGGTCGGGCGACCAGACGAAGCCGTCGGCACCGACGTACCCGGATCCGCCCACGTCGACGCCCTGCCAGTAGGCCGAGGTCGCCAGACGGACCGGCTTGAGCTGGGTCTCGCCCTTGGCGGCGTTCGACGCCACGAGCACGTCCCCGACGAGCACACCGGGCTCGACGCCGGCGTTGTCGGCCGTCGCCGTGACCGTGGTGGACTCCCCGGCCGCCAGCGTGACCGTGCCGGTTGCGGCCGCGCCCGTGAGGGTCAGCCACGGAAGGTCGCCGGCCTCGTGCCCGCCGTCGCTGGTGCGTTTCTGCTCGCTGAGCCGCACCTCGAGCGGGGCGGAGCCGGTGTTGGTCACGGTCATGTCGGCCGTCGCCTTCTGGCCCTTGTCGAGGAGCCAGTCGAAGTCAGCTCCGGTGACGGTGGCGACGCCCGTGGTCAGCGCCGTGTCGACGACCTCGGCCTGATCCTTCCTGGCGATGGTCACCGGGTGGCTGGCGGTGACGTAGTTCGGCGCCGCGACCTGCACGGTGTTCTCGCCGACCAGTGCCTGGGCCTTCCACCGGCCCTTGGCGTCGGTCGTGATGACCCGCTCACCGTTCGGCCCCTTGAGCGTGACGATCGCGCCCTCGATCGGCTTGCCGTCGTTCTTGTCGGTGACCGTGCCCTCGATCGTGCCCGCAGCCGGGAGCGTGTACTCCAGCCCCAGGCCGGCCTTCAGGACGGGCTGGTCGAAGGAGTACTGGCCCGCGGGGTTGTGCGTCAGGCTCTCCACGCCGACCGTCGCCGACGACCCCCGGGTGAGGGGGTTGTCGCCGCCGACGCCGTCGCCGTACCCGATCTGGATGCGTCCGTCGGCGATCAGGGTGACCGAGAAGCTCACGCGAGCCGTCCGGTCGTTGTAGAAGGCGGCGTTGCGCCACTCGATGACCTCAGCGGCCAGGCCGTCCACCTCGGTCATGCCGAAGTAGATGCCCGCCTCGTCGTCGACGACCAGGTCGTCCCAGAGCGGATAGATCGCGTCGAACGCGTAGGGCGACGGCAGCTCCGTGTTGCCCCCCACGGCACTGGCCTGGTCGAAGATCAGCTGGCCGTTCGTCGTCACGCACACGCCGTCCCAGGCCGTGTCGTAGAACGGGAACAGGAAGCTGGTGTCGAACCACAGCACACCGCAGACGTCATCGCCGTGCCACCCGGACTCCTGCGCGCCCTGACGGTAGAGCCCGTCGGTCACCTTCATCGTGTACGAGCGGCCGGCGGGGGCCACCGGCACGGGGCCCGGCTCCGGCTGCTCGGGCTGGGGCTCCGGCTCCGCCGTGTCTGCGCGCGGGTCGAGCGTCACACGCAGCGCGGCGATGGTCGGGGCCTTCAGGCCCTTGGAGCCCCGCAGCTCCACGGTCAGCGGGCCGCCCTCGTGCTTCACGACGGCGGTGCGCCAGTCGGCGGCGTTCGGCCCCACGGCCGCGGCCGCGTCGTACGCGTAGTCGGTAAGCGTTCCGTCCACGAGGACGTCGAACACCCGCTTGCCCTTGGCCGCGTTCTCGATTTCGGCGAACCCGAGGTCGATCGCGTAGGTGCCCTTGGGCGCGTCGGGGAAGCGGTAGAACAACTGCTTGTCCGCCGTGGTGCGCTGCGACTGGAACAGGGCGTCGTCCGTCGTACGTTCGATCCCGGACGTCGTGGAGGCGACCTTCGTCTTCCCCTCGTAGCCCCACGCCGTCTTGCCGGCGGCCTGGTCGGCGGACCAGGTGAAGCCGGAGCCGTCGGTGAACGAGGTTCCGCCGGCGTTGACGCCGACCTGGTACTTCGTGGTCGTGAGCGTCACCGGGACGTAGGTCTTGGACTGGCGCCCGGTGTCGGACCGCACCACGATGTTCGCGCCGAGGACTCCGGGCTTGGCGTCCTTGGAGGAGAGCGCAACCTTGACGGTCGTCGACTGGCCCGGGGCGAGGGTGCCGCCGGTCGAGGAGAGCGACAGCCACGGCAGGTCGGTGAGCAGGTCGTCCTCGACGTCGACCAGCACGACGTCGTCGGCGACCTGGTCGGCCGCCCACAGCGCCCCGGTCGAGTCGGTTTCGAGGCCGCCGCCCTGGGTCGCCTTCTGGCCCGGGAACCACCACGCGTTGACGAGCGAGCAGTCGTCGGGGTCGACCTGCAGCAGGCGGGTGGGCCGGTTCGAGGTGAGGTCGGTGTACCAGATGGTGTCGGACGCCTGGTTGTAGGCCAGGCCCATCACCTCGGGCAGCGGCGGGGCGCAGAAGGACAGCAGCGCACCCGCGTTGTCGTGCGACGTCCCGGCGACGGTGCCGATCATGCCGTTCACTCGGCCGCCGACGTAGAACACGTCCTCCGCCGGGTTGTAGGCGAGGCCGGTCAGCTGCAGCGTGGACCAGTCACCCTTGATCTGCCGGGTCTCCTTCCCGGTCTCCCGGTCGAAGCAGTGGATGTAGCTGGCCGGGCTGTCCTCCATCTGGCACATGTCACCGGTCCTGGTGTCGAGCGCCATGTCGAACGCCCGGTACGCGGGGTTCCACGCCGCGTCGAAGACCTTCCCGGTCCGCTTGCCCGTCACCGTGTAGGCGGTGTTGGTCCGCGCGATGTAGTCGTGGACCCAGACGTCGCCGTCGTACCCGATGCCGGTGGGCTCCTTCTCCGCGATCGTGCCCGGGATGGGGATCCGGGTGATGACATCCCCGCCGGAGGTCGGGCCGACCTTGGCGGCCGCCTGCGCTTCCGCCTCGGTCGCCGTCGCAGCCTTGCCGTCGGCGTTCGACGGCTTCATGCCGCTGGCACCGGCCTTCCACGCGGCGAGGTCGATCGTGCTGGCCGCGCCCTTCCCGGTGCGCGTCGTGGCGCCGGCGGCGTCGAGCTCGGGGTGGCGCGCGGCCTCGCCCAGGTCGTACGTCAGCGGCGCCGAACCGGTGTTGGTCAGCGTGAGCGTGCCGACACCCTTCTGGTCGGTGCCCAGCACCGCGTCGAGGCCGTCGGCCTTCAGGCCGGCGACACCCGTGGTCAGCCGTGCGTCGACCTTGGCCTTGGCGTAGAGCTTGTCGAGGGAGAAGGGGTACGCCGCGGTCGTGTAGTTCGGCGCCTCGACGGTCATGGTGTAGTCGGCGACCGGGAGCTGGCGGTGCACGATGCCCGTCCCGTTGGTCGTGACGCTCTCGACGAGGCCGTCCTTGTCGGTGAACGACACCTTGGCCCCGGACACCGGCAGCCCGTCGTTCTGGTCGACGACGGTCGCGTCGAGGTAGCCCCAGTCGGGAAGGTCGTAGGTGACGATCATCCCGTCGTGCAGCACCGGGGCGTTGTCGGAGAACCGGATGCCGTCGATGCCGGCCCAGCCCTGGATGCCGGTGATGGTGCGGGCGCCGCCGGTCACCGGGTCGTCGGTGCCGATGCCGTCGCCGTACCCGAAGATCACCTTGCCCGAGCGGGTGAGCGTGGCCGAGAAGTTGACCGGCTCCGTGTACTCCGACCGGATCGGGTAGGCCCAGATCTTGGCGTTGCGGAACTCGACGACGAACGCGTCCTCGCCGTCGACCTTGGTGGCCGCCGTGAAGACGCCGCCGCCGGGGGCGAACTCGACGGGGGTCTGGACGTAGAACGGGAAGACGCCCGCACCGCCGCTGCCGGGGCCGGTGCTGGTGTCCGGGGAGATCACGCCGCGCAGGCTGACGCCGAGGGTGTCGTGGCTGCCGTTGTAGAGCGCGATCGGGAACGGCAGGTTCAGCGTCGCCCACACGCCGCTGGTGAACGCGACCGGGTCGGTGCCGCGCAGGTACTCGCCGTCGGACACGGCGCAGCTGTAGCCGCCCTTGTCGACGACGAGCCCGACCGGGATCTCGCGCGACTCGTTCTGCGCGCCGACGGTCAGCGGGACCGTCGTGGGCGAGAAGCAGGCGTTGGGCTGGACGTTCAGCGTGTACGCGCCCTCGGGTACAGCGCTGATCGTGAACGCGCCGTTGGCGTCCGTGCGTACCGGCTTCAGCGGCGTGCCCTTGACGGAGACGTCGGCGTTCGGGACGGGCCGCTTCTTGTCGTCGACGACCCTGCCGCTGATGTCGTGCTTCGCGGCGGCCGTGAGCGGCAGCTTGACGGAGGTGTCCTGGCCGAGGGAGATCGTGACGTTGGCGGTCGCGGTCAGGTAGCCGAAGACCTTGGTGCTGAGCTGGTAGTCGCCGACCGGGAGGTTCGTGGTGAACCGGCCGTCCTTGTCGGTGCCGATCGACCGGCTGAACGGACCGCTGATCGTCACCTCGGCGGCGGGGACCGGGGCGCCGTCGGCGGTGACGACACCGGTGAGGGTGCCGCCCTGCCGGGGCGCGAGCTCGAGCAGGCGGACGAGGTCGAGCCGGCCCTCGCCGTACTTGTTGTTGACCTCGGCGGTGCCGCCGCACTCGGTGTCGTCGACGTCGACGGCCGACTCGCCGAGCAGCCGGCGGGTCTCCTCGACCTGCCCGATGAGGGTCGGGTCGTAGCTCCACAGCGCCGCGACGGCGCCGGCGACGTGGGGGGACGCCATCGACGTGCCGGACATCTCGGTGTAGCTGTTGTTCGGGTAGGACGACAGGACGCCGGCGCCCGGAGCGGAGATCTCGGGCTTGATCCGGCCACCTTCACCCTCGCCCTTGCGGGAGAACGACGCGAGCGTGCCGTCGGACGAGTAGGCGCCGACGGAGTAGGCACTCTCGGCGGAGCCGGGCGACGAGACGGTGTCGCAGGCCGCGTACGGCGCGGTGTTGCCCGATGACCAGACGCTGAAGATGCCCGCGGCGCTCCAGGTCTCGTCGATGGCCCGGAAGAAGTCGTCGAAGTTGTGCTCGACGGTCTGGCCCCACGAGTTGTTGACGACGTGGGGGCGCTTGGACGGGTCCGGGTTGTTCCCGTTGATGTCGGTCGGGGCGAGCAGCCACCAGCCCGACCGGAGCAGCGACTCGACGCCGGTGTTGTCGCAGCAGCCGTTCGTCGCGATCCACTGCGCGTCCGGGGCGACGCCGATGTGGTTGGTGCCGTCGTCGCCGACCATGGTGCCCATGGTGTGCGTGCCGTGTCCGTTGTCGTCGCACGGTGCGCCCGTGCACGTGCCCCGGGTGGCCATCCAGTTGTAGTTGTGGTCGATGGTGCCGTCGGCCTTCGCGCCGCGGTACTGGTGCATCAGGGCGGGGTGGTCGAATTGGACGCCCGAGTCGAGGTTGGACACGGTGATGCCCGCACCGGTGGCGCCCATGGCCCACGCCTGGGGGGCGTGGATGGCGTCCAGACCCCACGTGGTGGTGCCTTCGGCGGCCGCGGCCTTTGGGGCGGCGGGGCGGGCAGCCTGGTCGGCGGGGACCTTCTCGTCCACGGGATCGACCAACGCGACCTGCGGCGTCGCCTGGATCTCGGCGACCTGCGTCTTCGAGGCCACGTCGAGGGCGAGCTTCTCGGTGCCCCCCTTGACGAGCACCGTGTTGGCGATCGGGTAGGAGGTGTACTTGACGCCTGCCCGGTCGAGTTCGGCGGAGACCGATGCCACGGAGTCCTTCGCCGCCGCGGTCAGCGCGTCGTAGACGAACTGACCGCGGGCGGTCCAGTCGGCGATCTTCTTGGCCGGCCCGAGATCGGCCTTGGTGTCGAACGTGATCCAGAAGTCGGAAGCCGGCTGCGTGCGGAAGCGGTCCTTCAGGTTCGACGCGATCTTGTTGGCGGCCGCGCCGGGATCCGGCTCAGCGGCGGACGCCGGTATTGGCTGGATCATGCTCAGGCCGACCGCTGCGGCCAGCGAAGCCGCGAGGGCTTGGAGTCTCATGCGGGGTCCTTCGCCTACAGGGGTTGGTAGGGGTCGTGACTCTCGTGCTCGTCGGCACCGTCGGCGTCATGGGCGTCGCGGGCATCGGAGGCGCTGACGCGCGGCTCGCGCGGCAGCTCGAGAGGTGGCTCGTGCTCGCTGGCGGAGTCGTCGCGCGCGACAGGTCGCTCAGGCATGCATCGGCCCAGGGCTATGGATCATGCAGTCATGCTCGGCGGACGAGTGACCGCTCGCTATCCAGCGGATACGTCAATTTTCACGAGGCGTCGCCGAGTGTTTCCTCTTCGGCGAACACTCCGGCCTCCACCGCCTTGACCGCGAGCGCGGTCCGGGAGGTCACCTTCAGCTTGCGCATCGCCGCACGTAGCTGTTGATCCACCGTGGCCGGCGACTTGGCCAGGATCCGGCTTATCTCCCGGTTCGTCTTGCCGGCGACAACCAGTTGGACCACGTCGAGCTCGCGAGGTGAGAGCTGGTCGCCGTACCCCCGTCGGCCGCCACGCCACAGTCGCGGGACCTCGGCGCCGTGTCCGCGAAGCCGCTGTGCGACACGGTCCGCATCGCCGCGGGCTCCGAGCCTGAACAGTTGCTCGTACTGTGCGGCCAGCAGCTCCCGGCCCGGTTCGATCTGGCCGTGCGCGATGAGCGCCTCGGCCTGACGCTCGCGGGCGAGCATGGCGTCGTACGGGCGCGGCAACGCGCTCCAGGCGCGCGCCGCACGATCGTGTGCCGTCGCCGCGCGGGCGTGGTCTCCGGCTGCGGCGAGCAGCAGGGCGCGGCACACGGTGAGCGCGGCGCGAGGCGCAGGCGCCGTCCGGCCACGCAGTCCTCTGGCGAACTGGTCGCCCAGGCGTGTCGCGGCCTTCAGGTCGCCCGCGGCGAGGTGCGCCTCGACCCGGGCGGGGACGAGGTCCGTCGCCCAGACCCAGATGCCTTTTCTCCGGACGGTGTCCATCGGCTCGTTCGTGACCTGCAGCGCCCGGGCGCTGTTTCCGTCCGTCAGCCACAGCCTGGCCAGCGCGGCGGCGGCCTCCATCGTGTCGTCGGCTGCGCCGAGACGGGCGGACTCCTCGAGGACGAGCCGGAACTGCTCCTCCGCGGCGCGCCGCCGTCCGGCTGCGGCTGCCAGCCGGGCCGCGAGGCGGATGCTGCCGAGGTAGTGCGCCGGCCGGTCCCGGTCGGCGTCGGCGAGTGCCGCACTTCGCTCCGCGAGGCCCTCCCACCGGCCGGTGAGCCACGCCAGGTTGGCCTGTTCGAGTCGGACGTTGTGCTGCAACCGGGACGCCTGCTCGGCCTCGGCAAGGCGCATGGCCACGGCGAGGTGCTTCTCCGCGTCGGCGTACCGGCCCCAGATCAGTGCACCGGTTCCGACATTCGCGTGGATGCGGGCCACGTCGAGACGCTCCGCCGAGCTCGCGCCGTCGGTGGGCAGGCCGGCGACGACGTCCCAGGCCTCCTCTTCGCCGAGCATGAGCAACGCCGCGGCTCGGTTGCCGGCCAGGTTCAGCCGCTCCGCGGGGGAGTCGAATTCGGCGGCGAGCTCGGCGGCGCGATCCAGCCAGCGCCGGTGGGTCGACGCGGGCCACGGCCCCGCATAGGCCCACCCCAGATAGGTCATCGCCCGAGCCGCCTCGACCGGGTCGTGGTCGAGGTTGGCCACCGCCTGCTCCAGCTCGCCGAGGGCGGCCTGCGCCTCACCCCCGGTGATCAGGAGCCGGCCCAGGGGGTTGCGGATCTCGGCCTGCTGGCGGGCGGACAGACCGGGGGTCTCCAGCACCGAGCGCAGGGTACGGATCACGCGGTGGTAGACCTCGTCGACCGGTTCACGCCGGCCCAGTGCGGCCACTCCGGCGATGCGCGCGACCCGTGCCCGATCCGCCGGCGGCAGCACCGCCCACGACAACAGATCGACAAGCACGTCGACCGCCTTGGTGTGGTCACCCGAGGCCATGGCCAGCTCGGCAACCTGCTCGGCGTACCGCGCCCAGGACCGCGTCTCGCCCGCCTCACGGAAGTGGTGGGCGAGGCGTGCCACAGGCGGCGGATGGATGTCCTCCAAGGCGCGGCCGGCCAGCAGGTGGAAGTGTCTGCGGTCGGTCAACGGGATCGCTTCGTAGACAGCCGTGGCGGCCAGCACGTGCCGGAACCGCCACCGGCCGTGGTCGTCCGCGTCCAGGACACCGGCACCGGCCGCCTCGGCGACAGCGCCTCGACACGCATCTGGTGACAGACCGGCGGTCATCGCGATCGTGGCCACCGATGACCGCTCAGCCAACGTGGCCGCGGCTCGCAGCACCTGCTGGGCCGTCGGCGACAGACGGCCCACCCGCTCCCGGGTGGAGTCGCGCACCGTTGGCGGCACCTGTAGCTCGCGCAGCTTCAGCCGGACCCACTGCCCGTCGCGGAAGACGAGGTCGGCGCGGTCGCACATGAGGCGAACCGACTCCTCCAGCGCCAGCGGAACGCCGCCGGTCCGCTGGTGCATGAACGTCGCGAACTCCTGCGACACCGGGTTGCCGTGCAGCATCGAGGAGACCAGCGCTGCCGTGTCGTCGGGTCGCATCGGCGCCAGGGCGATCCTCAGCTGGGTCACGCCGGCGGGCAACCGGGACGTCAGCCGCAGCAACAGCGACCCGTCGTCCACCTCCTCCGGCCGATAGGAGATCACCAGGCTCGGCCCGTCCGACTGCTGTCGGGAGGTGACGAACAGCAGGAACTCCAAGGTCACCTCGTCGGCCCAGTGCGCGTCCTCCAGCACGAGAACGTCGACACGCAGAGCCCGCAGCAGCTCGTCCAGGGCGCGGAACAGGCGATGCCGTGCCGCCTTCGCATCGTCCAGGGGCGGCAGTGCGGGCGGCAGGTCCGAGGACCATTCCGGGAACAGGGGCCGTAACGCACCCGCAAGCTCGGTGAGCCGCAGTCGCGACACCGGGCGGTCGATCCCACGGAACGCGTCGACGATCGGCCCCAACGTCAGCGACTCGCGAAGCGGTGGGCACACCGAGACCAAGGCGGTGCGCTGGTCCGGCGCGGCCCACCACTCCCGCAGCAGTCGGCTCTTCCCGATCCCCGCCTCGCCCTCCACCAGCACGATCGCCGGTGGCCGGGCCAGGGCGCCGCGAAGCGCCGTCATCTCCCGATCACGACCCACGAAATGCGGCGTGGAGACCATCGGTGACGTCCGGTCGTCCTCGGGCGAGGGGTCGAGCATGCGTGATGATCTCTCTTTTCGCTGCTCGGGCACAAGTACCCTCGCGGCGACTCCCGTTGCGGGATCCTCTGCCGGAGTACCGACAGCTCACTCGTTCCGCGCGGTCTCCGGGCCGGTGATCCGGCGCAGCAGCGGCAGCGTCGAGGCGACGATCCCCAGCGACACCGCCAGCCCACCGGCGACCAGGAGGTAGAACGACGGCTCCGGCGCCAGCAGCGTGTAGCCGAGCTGCGCCCGCAGGAACAGGTGCGCCGCCAGGAAACCCATCCCGATGGCCACCACCGCGACGGCCAGCAGCGGCACGACCGTCTCCAGCGCCACCACCCGCCGCAGCGTACGCAGTTGCACCCCGGTGAGCCGCAGCATGCTGAACGGCCGTTTCCGGTCGCTCAGCCCGCCGGCCACGCTCACCGCCAGGCTGCACCCGGCGATCGGCAGGCTGGCCAGCATGACCACGTTGGCCAGCTGCTGGAACTGGCGCAGCAGCCGCGCGGAGTCCGCCTCCCACTCGGCGGTGCTGTTCGGGAACCCCCCCGTGGGGAACGCGTTGATCAGCATGGTCCGGGCCTGCTCGAACGCGGCGCGGCTGGTGGTGTCGACGACCACCGACCGGATCGGTTGCCGGTCGACCTGCGCCGGGTCCATGTCGGCGGCGGGCCAGACATAGCTGTCGTTGGTCAGGTCCCACGCGCGCTCGCCGATGAGGTCGTCGGCCACGGCCGCGACCCGCGCGCCGGCGGGGCAGGTGCCGAACACCGCCAGCCGGTCCAGCTCGGCGCAGGTGACGACACCCGGCCACCACCACCGGTCGGGGGTGGAGTCCGTCGGCGCCCCGCGAACCTCGATCGGGGGTGGTTGGTCGACCGGATTGGCGCGGACCAGGGTCACGCTGCGCACTCCCGGGATCGTCGCGAGCCCGGCCGGGATCTGGTCCGTGGTCGGCGCGGGACCCTCCTCGGGCGGGAACCACTTCGACAGGGACGTGGCGGCCACCGAGTCGGTGCGCGGCTCGCCGCGATTGGCGACGTAGCTGGTGATGATGCCGGTGGCGACGCTGGTCACGAAGAGCGCCACGATCAGGCCGCTGACCGACCGGAAGGCCGCCCTGGGATTGTCCGCGAGGCGTCGCCCGGCGATAAGGGTGGCCGGCCGGCCGGCCCGCCCGGCCAGCAGGCGGGCGCCGACCATGGTCAGCCACGGCCCGGCCAGCAGCAGCCCGGCCAGGATCAGGAGAAACCCCGAGAGGTACGCGGTGAGCTGGCCGTTGGTCGTGGGCGGACGCCGGCCGACGAAGTACGCCAGCTCGACGAGCCCGGCGACCAGCGGAATCAGCCGCCAGGCGCGCGGCGGTTTCGGGGTGACCCGCCGCGCGACGCCCAGCGGGGAGATCTGCACCCGGCGCAGCGCCAGCCAGGAGGCCACGACTGCGCCGAGCGGGATACCGACCGCGACCGCCAGGACGTCGGCGATGGTGAGGGACAGGTCGGCGGCGAAGAAGCGCTCGCCGGTGAACGGGATCGCGGCGACCCCCGGGCGGAGCGCGAGGAACAGGCCGAACCCCACGACCGTGCCCACCGCGGCCGCGAGCACGGATTCCACGGCGGAGATGACGGAGATCTGCCGTGGCGTGGCGCCGACCAGCCGCATCGCGGCGAAGCGCTGCTCCCGGCGGGTCGCGGCCAGCCGGGTGGCGGTGCCGATGAAGATGAGCACCGGGAACAGCAGCGCGACCGCGACGATGGACAGCACGAGGGCCATGCCGTCGTGGTTGATGCCGACGTAGCAGCCTCTGGCGCAGCCGCTCGGCGAGGTGGCCATGATCTGGGTGACCTTGCGCGCCCCCAGGGGCTCCAGGTCGGCCGGGGCGCGGCCGACGACGATCAGCAGCGAGTCGGGGGACGGCAGCGCCACCTGCCCGATGGTGCCGACCTGCCGACCGGGGAACCGGTCGCCGAGCTGCGCGGCCGGGATGATGCTCAGCAGCTCGCCGAGCGCGGGCGACACGTAGTACTCGCCCGGCCCGGGCAGCCGCGGAATGCCCGGCGGGACGGGAGCGTCCGGGCCGGTCGCCGCGACCTCGACCCGGCCGATCGACTCGCCCTGGTAGTAGTCCTCCCGGATCAACCACCACAGCGGGTCGACCGACGGGTCGGCGGCGGCCGGCGCGACGGCGGTGTTCAACCAGGCGTACCGCTGGTTCTGCGCGTTGACCGCGTTCATGCCGGCGAGCGTGGTCAGGAGCATGCCCACGCCGAGTGCCACCGCGGTGGCGATGATGACGAGCCGGACGGCGGCCTCCCGGCCGCCGGCCAGCGACAGCCGTGCCGCGAACCGGATCATGCGGACACCAGCGCGTTCACCTTGCCGTCGCGCACGATGACCTGCCGGTCGGCGTACGCGGCGACGCGGGCCTCGTGGGTGACGAGCACGACCGTGGTGCCCTCCTCGCGGGCCGAGGAGACCAGCAGGTCCATCACCTGCTCGCCGGTCAGCGAGTCGAGCGCCCCGGTCGGCTCGTCGGCGAAGAGCGCGCCGGGACGGGCCACCAGGCCGCGGGCCAGCGCGACCCGCTGCGCCTGCCCGCCGGAGAGTTCACCGGAGCGGCGCCGCTCCAGGCCGCCCAGGCCGAGCCGCTCGAACCAGGGCCGCGCCTCGGCGAGCGCGGCGGCCCGCTTGACGCCGCGGAGCAGCAGCGGCAGCGCGACGTTCTCCTCCGCGGTCAGCTCCGGCACGAGCTGGCCGAACTGGAACACGAACCCGAACTCGTCGCGGCGCAGGACGCTGCGCCGGGTCTCGCTGAGGGTGTCGATCCGGCGGCCGTCGAAGTGGATCTCGCCGCTGTCGGGCACCAGGATCCCGGCCAGGCAGTGCAGCAGGGTGGTCTTGCCGGAGCCGCTCGGGCCCATGATGGCGACGATCTCGCCGGGCGCCACCGCGACGCTGGCGCCGCGCAGCGCCGGGGTCTCGCCGAAGGACAGCGCGACGTCGCGCGCCTCGATGGCCTTCACTTCCGCACCGCCTTCGCGAGGGCGTCCAGCCGGGCGACCGTGGTGTCGATCCAGTGCAGGTCGGCTTCCAGGTGGAACAGGCCGTGGTCGGCGAGCATGGCGTCGACCAGGGTGCCGGAGCGCTTGATGTCGGTGAGTTCCTTCATCCGCACCAGGTGGGCGGCGCGCTGGCGGTCGAGGTAGTCCTCCGCGGGGCGGCCGAGCATGAGCGCCAGCACCACCTTGGTGAACAGGACCGTCTGCAGGTTGGGCTCGGCCGGGACCGGCTCGGTCAGCCACGACTCGACCTCCGTGGCGCCACGCTCGGTGATGACGTAGCGCTTGCGCTCGGGGCCCACGCCCGGCTCGACCTCGCCGATCACGATCTTGCCGTCCCGGGCGAGCCGGCTCAGGGTCGCGTAGACCTGGCCGAACGGCAGCGGCTTCCCGCGGCTGAAGAAGGTGTCGTAGTCGCGCTTGAGGTCGTAGCCGTGGCTGGGCTCCCGTTCGAGCAGGCCAAGGAGGGTCAAGGGAACGCTCATGCCGAGACTATAACCCGAGGGTATACCTCGCGTATATATCTCGCGCGTATGTCAGCGCGCGGCCCCGCTGCCGGCGCCGGCCGCCGCGGCCGACTGACCGGCGGCCGCCGGCAGGGTCAGTGCGAAGTGGACGGTACGGCCGGTCCGGGCCCGTCCCAGCCGGTGTGTCAGCGGCACCAGCACCCCGTGCAGCAGCGGCTGCTTCCGGGCCAGCGCCCGGCTGGCCGCCCGGTACTCCGCCCCGCTCAACCGCCGCGCCACCGCCTCCACCGCAGCCCCGGTCGGCTTGCCCAGGGCCGTCGACGGGGCCAGCGTCACGTGCGGGTTGTTCCGGATCCGCCGGGTCTTCCACGCCTTCTCGAAGCTGCGCACATACGCCCGGTCCCCCGCCACGGCCACGCTCACGGGCGTCGGCACGGCGGTCCCGTCCCGCTTGAACGTCGTCAGCACCACGGTCTTCTGCCGCACCAGCGGCGCCCACCCGGGCGCGGGGGCCGGATCGACGTAGCCGACCACCCAGCCGAGCTGCCGCAGCCGGGCCACCAGCGCGGCCAGGGCCAGCACGGCTCCCAGCAGGACCAGCCAGGTCTGGCCCGCGCTGCCGCCCAGGTCGGCGTCGACCACGTGCGACACGGTGTGTGCCGCAGCGCCGACGACGTAGCCGGCCAGGGCGACCGCCACGGCGTCGGCCCAGATGAGCGCCAGCAGCAGGGTCGCCCCGATGCCGAGCTGGAACGCCCCGACGTCGTGCACGAAGTGCTCGTGCGGCGGGAACCCCACCGCCGAGCTGAACGAGTCCGCCCGGGCCAGCGCCCACACCCCGACAACCAGCGACGCCGCGCCGAGCAGCGCCGCCGTACCGCGTACCAGTGCTCTCATGCTCGTGGGACGGCGCGGCGCCCGGCGGTGTGACCGCCGGGCGCCGGGAGATCGCCGTCAGCCCTCGTGCGGGCCCTCACTCACCCGCCGCACGTCCACCTCGACGTCGATGCCGTGCTCGGTGAAGACGTCGACGAAGCGCTTCCCCCACTCGACCGCCTCCTCCTTCGACCGGACCTCGATCAGCCCGAACCCGGCGATCAGCTCCTTGGTCTCGGTGAACGGCCCGTCCGTGACGGTCTTCTTCCCCTTGGTCGCGGTGATCCGCGCCGACTCCTCGCTGCTCTTGCAGAGCCCCTCGGCGGCCAGCAGGATTCCCGCCCTGGAGACCTCCTCCATGTAGGCGCCCATCGTCTTCATGAACTCCGGGGTGGGCTCGAAGTTGCCGGGGACGGCCTCGTCCAGCTTGTGCATCAGCATGTAGCGCATCTCAGTGCTTCCTCTCGGTGATCGTGTGCAGGGAAATCGCGGTGAGCCAGCCGAAGACCAGGGCCGAGCCGAGCGCCATCCGGACGCTGATGCTGTCCTGGTCGGGCCAGGCCATGACGACGACCGTCGCCAGGGCGACGAGGACCGACGACAGCGCCCCCACCCGCCCGAAGCGGCGGGCGAAGACCAGGCAGGCGACGGTGAGCGAGCCGAAGGAGAGCATCGCCCCGACGCCGTGCCCGTAGGAGTGCCAGCTCATCGTCTCGGGGTTGCCCTCCGGCGCGCCGGCCGGCCAGCCCATGCTCGGGTCGGCGCGGAGCACCCCGGCGACGATCAGCCCGACGCCGAGCACCGCCACCAGCGCCGGCCCCCACGTCCCGGCCGGTCCGCCGCGCAACGCCCGCCGGAAGCCGACCGCCCCGGCGAGGGCCAGCAGCCCCGAGACGACGAAGTTGGCGATCTGGATCCAGCCGTGCTCGCCGAGGGCGAGCAGGCTGAGCGGCTGCCGGCTCAGGTCGAAGCCGTCCCGGGTGAACGCCTGGGCAAGCCCCAGCCCGAGGAACAGCGGCCCGGCGGCGGCGCCCGCGGCGAGCAGGGTGGTGGTCGAGACACCCCGTGTCGTCCCGGCCTGGGTGAGCGTCGTACTGGTCATCTCGATCTCCTCGTCATCGGTTCTCGCTGACGCGTCGATCGGGGCGACCCGGATCCGACATGAGTTTTCAAGATTTTTTTACGAGCCGCAGGCGGCGGCCCGGTCCAGCAGCAGCGCCCGCTCCCGGGCGTTGCCGGTGAGCGCCGCCGCCCGCTCGAACTCGGCCCGCGCCTCCGCGTGCCGGCCCAGCTTGACCAGCAGGTCACCGACCACGCTGGGCAGCAGGTGGTAGCCGGCCAGCGCCGGCTCGGACTCCAGCTCCCGGGCGATCTCCAGGCCGGCGGCGGGCCCGTCGGCCTGGGCGACGGCGACGGCCCGGTTCAGCTCCACCACGGGCGAGGGCACGAGCCGGGCCAGCTCCGCGTAGAGGGTTGCGATCCGCGCCCAGTCGGTCTCCTCCGGGGTACGCGCCCGCGCGTGACAGGCCGCGATCTCGGCCTGGAGGGTGTACGGGCCGGGGTGGTCGGTGCGGGCCTTGTCGAGGGCGGCGAGGCCGCGCCGGATGAGCAGCTGGTCCCAGCGGCCGCGGTCCTGGTCGTTGAGGAGGATCGGGGTGCCGTCGGGGGCGGTGCGGGCGCGGGTGCGGGACGCCTGGATCTCCAGCAGCGCGGCGAGGCCGTGCACGTCGGGCTCGTCGGGCATGAGCCCCTGGAGCAGCCGGGCCAGGCGGAGCGCCTCCTGGGCGAGAGCGGGGCGCATCCAGTCGTCGCCGGCGGTGGCCGAGTAGCCCTCGTTGAAGATGAGGTAGACAACCTCCAGCACCGAGTCGAGGCGTTCGGCGCGCTCGACCGGGCCGGGCACCTCGAACGGGATCCGGGCGGCGGCCAGGGTCTGCTTGGCCCGGGTGATGCGCTGCCCGACGGTGGGTTCGGTGGTGAGGAAGGCGCGGGCGATCTCGCCGGTGGTGAGACCGCCGATCAGTCGCAGGGTGAGCGCGGCGCGGGCGATCGGCGACAGGATCGGGTGGCAGGCCACGAAGATCAGCCGCAGCAGGTCGTCCTCGATGTGCTCGTCCAGCGCCGCGTCGAAGTCGGGGGTGACCTGCTCGTCGAGGTCCCGGCCGAGCTCGGCGAGCGTACGCTGCTGGGTCTGCCTGCGGCGCAGCATGTCGACGGCGCGGCGCTTGCCGACGGTCGTGAGCCACGCCCCCGGGTTGGCCGGCACGCCGTCGCGCGGCCACTGCTCCAGCGCGGCGACCAGCGCGTCCTGGGCGAGTTCCTCGGCCTGCCCGACGTCGTGAACCAGCGCCGCGATGGCGGCGACCACCCGGCCGGCCTCGATCCGCCACACCGCCTCGACGGTGCGCCGCGCGTCGGACTCCCCCACAGACAACATCTCAGCAGGCCGGCCCCGCGTTTCGCCAGCATCTGGGGGGTCAGGCACCGCGCGGGGCGGGGAAGTGTCGCAGCCGGCTCGTAGCCTGGCGCGGTCATCGACGATCGCAGGGAGACGACGTGCTCGACCACTTCTCCGTCATGGTGCGCGACCTGCCGGCCAGCGCCGCCTTCTACGACGCGGTGCTCGCCCCGCTGGGCGGCCGGCGGATCATGGAGCCCGGCCCGATCGGCTACGGCGTCGACAGCCCCGACTTCTGGCTGGTGCCCGCCCCCGCCGGCGCCGGCGCGCCGCTGGAGGCGCACATCGCCTTCACGGCCCCGGACCGGGCCGCCGTGCAGGCGTTCCACGACGCCGCGGTGGCGGCCGGCGCGGAGGTGCTGCACGCGCCGCGGGTGTGGCCGGAATACCACCCGACCTACTTCGGCGCGTTCGTTCGGGACCCGGACGGCAACAACGTCGAGGCGGTCTGCCACCGGCCGGAGTGAGGCGCCCGGGCTCGGCGGCGGGTGGCGGCGATCAACACGTCGATCAGCCGGGCCAGGTCCGCGGCACCGTCCGGGTCGTCGGCGCGGCGCGCGACCAGCAGGGCGGGGGCCACCTGGTCCAGCAGCACGCCGTCGCGGCGCAGCACCGTGTCAAGGACCAGCATGGCGGCGCGGCCGTTGCCGTCGGGGAACGGGTGGAAGAACGCCACGTCGAGGTAGGCGCGGGCGGCCCGGGCGGCGAGGGGCGGCCCCGGGTCGGTGGCCTGGGCGAGGCAGCGCCCGAACTCCGCCGGCGTGTCGGCGGTCAGGCCGTACCGCTCCCGACCGCCCTTGGCATGGGCGGGTCCGCGCCGGAACCCGACCTCGGGCACGCCGAGCACGGTGGCCTGCCAGTCGGCGAGCAACGCGTACGACACGGGTTGGTCGGTGGTGGCGCGGGCCCGGCGCACGGCGGCCAGGAGCCGGGCGGCCCGGGCCGGGTCGCGGGCGGTGACCGGGCCACGGACGAAGTCCACGAGGCCGTCGCGGCAGCCGGTGACCGGGCCGTCGACCGGCCGGGCGGCGGCCGACCAGTCGACCTGGTCGCGGACCCGGCGCCAGGTCAGCAGGTCATCGCGCATCGTCGGTGACGTCCGCGGCGAGGCGTTCGGCGACCTCGCCGATGACCAGGTTGGACGGGGTGACCCAGCTGGCGAAGCGGCCGCCGATCGCGGCGTCGATCAGCCGCTCGTGCCGGGCGGCGGGCACGCCGGCGGCGGTGAGGAACCAGCCGAGCACCTGCCGGCAGTGGTGCTCCCAGCCGCTCTCCGCGCCGGTGCGGTCCACCACGACGGTCACCAGGTTGGCGACGGCCCGCTCCCAGGCGTCCAGCACGGTGTCCCCCGGCTGCGCAGGGTCGGTGACCAGGGGCAGGAAGCGGCCGAAGCGTTCGGTGAGGTCCTCCAGGTAGGCCCGCCATTCCCGCAGCGCGTCGGCGACCACGGTCAGGGTCGCCTCCGGCGTGGTGATCGAGTGGCGGGGGCAGCACCAGGCGCCGACGGGGCCGCCGCCGATGTCGCCCTCGCCGACGTTGTACCGCCAGCCGGTGGCCCATCGGCCGTACCGGTGCAGGATCGCGAAGCTCATGGCGTCGGCCCATTCGTCGCCGGCCTCGTAGCGCAGCGCCGTCCGTTCGGCGGGGGCCGGCACGGCGTCGGCCGGGGGGAGGGAGCGGATGACGTCCGGCGCCGTGGCCGGGTCGAACGGGTGCCGCTCGGGGTCGACCTCGACCCAGGTCAGCGACCACGGGAGGATCGGCTTCCGGGCTTCGAACTCGGCCGTCAGCCTGGCGTGCTCATCCGGGTCGAGGGTGCTGGTCATTCGTCTCCCGTGGATCGGGGCAGCGGACCGTAGGCCATCAGAGCACTCGGATCGCCCGTGCTCAAGGCGTTTTGGGCGACGACACGTCGGTTCCCTCCGGTGCCTGCTGGCGTTCCACTCCCGAGCGCATCGCAGGGCACGATGGGCAGGTGGACATCGAGCCGGTGGACTGCGCGCCCGTCCGGGGGTTCCGGCGTGCGTGGCTGCGGCAACGCTGGCAGGACCTCACCTTCCTGCACTGGGCGGTCGAGCCGGAGCTGGTCGCGCCGCTCCTGCCCGCCGGCACCCGGCCGGACACCCTCGGCGGGCTCAGCTACGTCGGGCTGATCGGCTTCCGGATGGTCGGGCTGGGCCTCGGCCGGGGACCGGGCGTGCCGTACTTCGGCACCTTCTGGGAGACCAACGTCCGGCTCTACTCGGTCGACGGCAACGGGCGGCGGGCGGTGGTGTTCCGTTCGCTGGACGCCTCCCGGCTGGTGCCGGTGCTGGTCGCGCAGCTGAGCCTGCGGCTGCCGTACAAGTGGTCGGCGATGCGGCTGGACCGGGACGGGGACCTACTCACCTACCGCTGCCGGCGCCGCTGGCCCGGCCCGGCCGGGGCGTCGAGCCGGATGGCGGTCCGGGTCGGTGAGCCGATCGCCGACCCGACGCCGCTGGAGCACTTCCTCACCGCCCGCTGGGGCCTGCACACCCGGGCGTACGGGCGCAGCCTGCACCTGCCGAACTGGCACCCGCAGTGGCCGTTGCACCGGGCCGAGCTGCTGCACCTCGACGACGACCTGGTCGCCGCCGCCGGGTTGCCGCCGCCGGCCGGGCCGCCGGTGAGCGTGCTCTACTCGCCCGGCATCCCGGTCGTGTTCGGCGCGCCGGCGCCCCTGCCGTGAGGTGTCAGCGCAGCGGATCGTGGGTGCCGCGCGGGACATCGGGCCGGCAGCGGCGGACCCGGTCGGCGGCCAGCCGCCCGCCCACCGCGAGGCCGTACTTCTCCACGGCCGCCAGGCCGTACGCACTGCAGGTGGGGTTGTAGCGGCACTGGGCGGGCCAGCGGTGCGACAGCCAGCGGCGGTACCCGAGGATGGCGGCACGGCCGGCGCGGTCCAGGGCGGGCCGGCGCACCACGCCCGCCGTCACCGAGCCGAGCGTCAGCAGCAGCGAGAAGAGGCCGAGGTCGCAGCAGCCCGGGCCGCCACAGTCGGGGAGGTCGCAGTTGCACCAGTCCCGGTGCTTCTTCTTGTGGCGCCGCTTTCGCATGATCACGACGCCATGGTGCGACACCCGCGCCAACGGTTCGGACCTCAGCGGCGGGCCAGCGCCAGCACACTCAGACCGAACATCAGGACACCCAGGGGGAGATGGACCGACGGGACGTGGGCGATGCCCAGCACGACCTGGACCGAGGCGAGTACGAGGAATCCCGACGCGTACCAGACCGGCCGGGGCGAGCCGCCGCCCGGCTTCCACGCCAGCACTGCCGCCAGTACGTACAGCATCGACGCCCCGTACATGACCCGGGCGCCGACACTGTGCAGCGTCTCTCCGTAGGACGAGGTCAGCAGCAGTCCGGCGGAGACCGCCTGAACGAAGATGGTCAGGGTCTGCAGGGCGATCGCGATCTGCAGGAACGAGGAGCCGCGTGGTGCGTTCGCCGTCACCTGGGTGGCCATGTCACTCCCCTTTTTCCGCCCTCGGGCGGTAGGTCGATAGGGTCTCACCAGCCCGACGACGCGGGGCTGCGAAAGGTAAGGCGAGGGGGCGGCCGAAGCGTGGGAACTGTCGCGACCAGCGCAGACGAGGTGATCGACGAGCGACGCCAGCTGATCAATGTCGCTTACCGGTTGCTCGGTTCGGTGACCGAGGCCGAGGACGCCGTACAGGATGCCTACGCACGCTGGTACGGGCTGCCGCGAAGCCGGCAGGAGGAGATCCGGTCCCCCGGCGCCTGGCTGTCGACGGTGACCAGCCGCATCTGTCTGGACCGGCTCGGCTCGGCGCGGGCCCGCCGTGAACGCTACGTCGGCGCGTGGCTGCCCGAGCCGCTGCCCGACCGCACCGAGTGGGACCACGCGGGTGGCGCCGACGCCACCGGCCGCGCCGACCCCGCCGACCAGATCGTTCTGGACGAGTCGGTGTCCATGGCCTTCCTCGTCGTTCTGGAGTCGATGACGCCCGCCGAGCGCGTGGCGTTCGTCCTGCACGAGGTCTTCCGGTACCCGTTCGCCGAGATCGCCGACGTTCTGGAGCGGACCCCTGCGGCCTGCAAGCAGCTGGCGTCCTCCGCCCGGCGGCGGGTGACCGTCGCGCGCGCTCCGGTGACGGCGACCGGGCAGGCCGACGTGGTGAGGCGCGTCAAAGAGGCATGGGAGACCAAGGACATCGCCGCTCTCGTCGGTCTGCTCAACCCGGCCGCCGTGATGACCGCCGACGGCGGCGGCCTGGTCGGCACCGTCCCGCGCCCGGTCGAGGGCAGCGTGCGCATCGCCCAGTACATGGTTGCCATCGCCGACAGGGCTCCTGGGCTCGAACTCCTGGTGCGGTCGGTGAACGGTGTGCCGGGCCTGGTGGCCCAGCGTGCCGGCGTCGTCGTGACCGTGGCCTCGTTCGACGTCGTCGACGGGCGCGTCACCCGGATCTGGGCGGTCCGCAACCCCGAGAAGCTGCGGCCCTGGGCGCAGGAGGGCTAGCCGGCCCTCAGCTCTGCAGGTGCGCGCGCCGGAACAGCCCAACCGATCGGATCGGGTTCGGTGGGGTCGGGTGGGGCGGATCCTGGGTGCCTAGCGTCGAGGGCGTCAACAGGAAGGAGCACCGGGTGCTGGAGCGGCTCAACCAGGCCATGGACCATCTCGAACGCCACCTCGACGAACCGCTCGACGTGGCCGGGCTGGCCCGGATCGCCTGCACGTCGGAGCACCACTTCCGGCGGCTCTTCTCGGTCCTGGCCGGGATGCCGCTGTCGGAGTACGTGCGCCGGCGCCGGCTCACCGTGGCCGGGGCCGAGGTGCTCGCCGGCGAGGCGTCGCTGCTCGACGTGGCGGTCCGTTGGGGGTACGGCTCGAACGAGGCGTTCGCCCGGGCGTTCCGCGCCGTGCACGGGGTCGGCCCGGCCGAGGCCCGGCGCACCGGCGCGGTGCTGCGGTCGCAGCCCCGGATGTCCTTCCGGCTCGTCGTCGAAGGGAGCACCAGCATGGACTACCGGATCGTGACCAAGGACGCCTTCCAGCTCGCCGGGGTGAAGGCCCGGGTGCCGCTGGTCCACGAGGGGATGAACCCGCACATCGTGGCGTTCATCAAGGGTCTGGACCCGGAGACGGTACGCCGGATCGAGGCGCTCTCCGACCAGGAGCCGGGCGGCGTCGTCAACGTCAGCGACGACCTGGCCGGCTCCCGGGCCGAGGGCACCGAGCTGGACTACTGGCACGCGGTGGTGACCGGCGCGGACGTGCCGGCGGACCTCGACCGGCTGCCGGTGGCGGCCGGCTCGTGGGCGGTGTTCACGGTGTCGGGCGAGTTCCCGCAGGCGGTGCAGTACCTGTGGCGGGACGTGTTCACCCAGTGGTTCCCGTCCAACCCCTACGAGAGCCGCCCGGGCCCGGAGATCTCCAAGGTGCGGGTGTCGGCGGACGGCAGGACCGCGGACGCCGAGCTGTGGATCCCGGTGCGGCGCGCCTGAGTCAGGCGGACGCGGCGGCCCGGTCGAGGCAGGCCGGGACGTCGCCGACGTGGTAGGCGTGTTCGGTCGGCTCGATGCCGGCGAGGAACATCGCGTACACGGCGGCCATCCGCAGGTGGGCGACGGGGGCGAGCAGCTTCACGGCCCGCTCCGGGTCGCTGCCCGGCACGTCGGCCCGCCAGCGGGCGGCCCAGGCGTCGAGCAGCCGGGCTGCCACGGCAGGGTCGAGCGTCTCGGTGAGGCGCAGGATGTCGAACGCGGGGTGGCCGACGAACGCGTCGCCCCAGTCGATGACGACCCGCCGGGCGCCGTCGCCGCGCACGTTGCCCGGATGCAGGTCGCCGTGCACGAGGGTGTCGGGCAGGCCGCAGTCGCGGACCTGGTCGAGCCGGTCGTCGAGGCCGGCGAGCAGGTCGGCGGCCACGGTCCGGTCGTGCGGGGCCAGCCGGTCGCGGATCCAGCCGGCCAGCGCCGGCCCGCGCAGATCGGGTACGCCGGTCGCGACCAGCCCGGCCGCCTCCCCGGCGGCGCGGAGCTGCACGGTGTGGTGCTCGGCGGCGACGGCGGCCCGCTCCGCCTCGTCGGCGCCGTAGCGGTCCTCGCCGGGCACGTGGTCGAGCAGCATCCGGCCGGTGTCGTCGGCGGCGAGCAGGGTGGGGGCGGCCGTGGGCGCCGCGGTGCCGAGCCAGCGCAGCACGGCCGCCTCGTGCCGGAAGAACGGCGGCACCTGCTTGAGCCAGGCGCTGCCGGTCGGGCCGTCGAGCCGCCAGATCGCGGACAGGTTCCAGGTGCGGTGCTGCGCCACGGCGCTCACCGGCCGGCCGAGGCGGCGCAGCTCACCGGTGGCCCAGGCGACGCTGCGGGCCGGGCCGCCGGGTTCGGCGTACGCGGCGCGCAGCGGGTGCGGCGCCAGGTCGACCGGGGCCGGGGTCAGGGGTATTGCGGGTGGCTCGGTGACCTGGCCGAGGTAGGTGACGTGGCCGCCGACCGGCTCGGCACGGTCACCGGCGAGCAGCCGCAGCACGGAGACGTCGACGCCGTACCGGCGGCGGGCCCCGTCGACGATCGAGCCGACCTGCTGCCACCACGGCTCCGGCACGTCGTACGGGGGCAGGGCGCCGAGCGGCCGGCCGGCCGCGTCGAGCAGGACCAGGGTCACGGTGCGGGACACCTGCCGGACGGTAGCCGGGCGTCCCTGAGGGGCGCGAACGGTTAAGTCGGGGGGCCGGTGGGGGGTCAGCCCGGATGTTCCCGGGCCGCCCGGCGACCAGGCTGAGGCGATGACCCTCACCGATATCCGGACGCGTCCCGCGTACCCCTGGTTGCGGCCGGTGGCCGTGACCGCGTCGCTGCTGCTCCTCGGCTACGGCCTGCTCCGCCTCATCGACCGTCTCGACGGGCACAGCGACAAGGGCGCCTGGGCGTGGGACACCGGGCACACCCTGTTCCTGTTCGGCATCCTCGGGTTCGCCGCGCTGATCGTCGGCCTGCACGGCGTGCTGCGTACCCGCTCGACCCGGCTGCGGGCGGTGGACGACCTGGCCGCGCTGGCCGGCCTGGTCGGCGCGGCCGCCTTCGTCTGGGTGATCCTCGGCGACCTGTTCCCGCGCTTCGCCGACGCGGTGGAGACGCCGGAGGCGGTGCTGGTCGGCGGGCCGGCGCTGTTCGAGCTGGGGCTGCTGGTGCTGCTGTACCGGGCCGCCGCGGCCCGGCTGCTGCCGGTGTGGGCGCCGGTGCTGGTGCTGGTCGGCTTCGTGGCGATCGCGGTGAACCTGGACCTGCTGCCGGTCGGCGCGGCCCTGGTCCTCGCCGGCCTGCTCCCGCTGCGCCCGACGCCGCGCGCCGGCGGACCGGCCCCGCGGTCGGCCTGACGGCTGGAACGGTCAGGCGGACCGGCCCGGGGTCGGTCTGACCGGCTGGGCGGTCAGGTCCAGAAGGTGCGGCGGTAGCCCTGGTTGCCGTCGCAGGAGTCGCGCTGGCCGCCGGTCAGGCTGACCGTGCCGTCGCGGCACTGCACCAGCCAGCCGCGGCCGGACCAGAAGCCGGGCACGCAGTCCAGGACGTCGCAGACGTCCGCGGCCGGTCTGCGGATCCGTGAACCGCCGCAGAAGTCGTACCCGTAGGGGTTGGCGGGCGCGCCGCAGCGCCGTTCGGCGGCCGGACGCGGCGAGGTGGTCCGGAACGGCGCGGTGGCCGGCGCGGGCCGGGTGCGCTGTGGCCTGGGGCTGGGCTTGACCCCGG